>JBOFQC010001012.1:0-3401 GCA_051660725.1 Thermoguttaceae bacterium | reverse complement strand
GACCGATCAGCAGGACGCCGCGTGGAATTCTGCCCCCAAGCACTTGAAATTTTTCGGGTGTTTTCAGGAATTCGACGATTTCTTTTAGTTCTTCAACTGCTTCATCAACGCCAGCCACGTCGTTGAACGTGATGTCTATTTCTTCCTGATTAACCTGTCTGCTTCGACTTCTGCCGAACGCAACGGCACCTGAACCGCCGATTTTGCGAAAAATGTAGATTAAGAGCGGAATCGTAATTGCCAACATCAATAATGTCGGGCCGTAAACTTCCAAGATGCCGGGCGATTTATCAGCGCGGACATTTCGGAATCCTTTTTCCATTAGAAGTTCTAATAATTTATTATTATCATTGTTGAAACCTTGTCGTCCCGACGAAAACGCAACATCGTTTTCGGGGTCCGTTTTCTTGCTTTCCGGCTCAATAATTTGTCGGGTAACGGTCCCTTTTATTTCGTAAGGGCTAACAGAGACATTATCCAGATTAGTGTATCGAACCTTTACTTTCGCGCTGGTTGGCCCTTCGTCAACGACAATTGCGGCTTCTGGGTTGTTACCTTGTTCGATAAGCCCAAACAATTCGCCAATTGGAATTTCACGCCGACTCGATTGAAAAAACGTGCTGAATAAAAATAAAACCAAAAAAACGACAATCATTATCAGCCAGAACGAACCGCTCCCTTCCGATCCAGGTGGACGTTGCCGATTTGGTGATTGCGGCGGCGATTGCTGTTGTGAAGATGACTGCTGCTGAGATGAAGACGGAATAGGCGGCGGAGTTTGCTGCTCCGATGCTTTTTCAGAGACATCTGGATTATCTCCCAGGGGCTCTGTTTCAGGCGATTTCTCGTCTGATTTTTCGTTTTGTGTGTCTGCCGGAGATGGTGCGGTTGGATATTTTGAACGCATAAAATATATTATAAGCGTAAATGGAAAGCCCTACAAAGCCCTAAAGTGTATCAAATATGATTAGTTTACTACATCAGGATTAGTTTATTACATCAGAGAAGATTAGTAATTATACAATAAAAAAAGCTAGGCGCAAAGACCGCCGAAATTTCGCCCTTGTTAAAATCGTTATAATCGGATACGATTTAATGGTGAGTCTTTAGACGCCTCTCTAACGTCTAACATTATTATTCATTCGTTCACCTTTAACTTTTATCATCCCCCCAATGATTCGCGTTTACAACACCCTTACGAAATCGAAAGAAGCGTTTGAAACAGTTCAATCTGGAAAAGTCGGTATTTATCTTTGCGGCCCGACGGTTTACAAACCTTCACATATCGGTCACATGGTTGGCCCGGTAATCTTTGATACAATTAAACGGTTTTTGGTTCACAACGGATACGACGTAAAGTTTGTGGTAAACATTACCGACGTGGACGACAAACTTATTGCCGAGTCAAACGCCCGGAAAACCACCATGAAAGCGGTTGCGGACGAAATGACTGCCGATTACATGCAAAATCTGTCCGCAATGGGAATCGACTCAATTGATTGTTTCCCAAAAGCGACTGAATACATGGCAGAAATTATAAAATTTGTCGAAGATTTAATTGACAAGGGTTTCGCTTACGCTTCAGACGGTGACGTTTATTTCAATGTGCAGAAATTTCCCGAATACGGTAAACTTTCGCACCGCTCACTCGAACAAATGCTCGGAGAAGGGGGCAGCACAGTTGATCGGAAGCAGTCGAGTTGCGATTTCGCACTTTGGAAGTCGGCCAAAGCAAACGAACCGGCGTGGGACTCCCCGTGGGGGAAAGGCCGTCCCGGTTGGCACATTGAGTGTAGCGTTATGAGTGGAGCGATTCTCGGCGAAACATTTGACATTCACGGCGGCGGACTCGACTTGGTTTTTCCGCACCACGAGAACGAAATCGCACAAAGTGAAGCCAGACACGGCAAGCAAATGGCAAAATACTGGCTCCACAACGGCCTGATGCAAGCGTCAAGTGAAACCAGCAAATTGGGCGGAAGACCACGCGGTGAAACGCAGTCCGCCGATGCTGCGGAGCAGGAAGCCGGCAAAATCAGCAAATCCAAAGGCGCAAGTGCGTTCCGGGACATGTTGAAACAGTTTGATCCGGAAGCGATTCGGTTCTTTATACTTTCTTCGCATTACCGCAGACCGATTGATTTCAGTTTCGAGAGAATCGAGCAGGTCGGCACCGGAATGGAGACGTTTTACCGTTTTTTCAAGCGTTACAACCGTGTCACGGGAGATAATTTTTTCACGACTTCCGCTCCGAGAACTCGAGCAGAAGGAGAATTCGAGCCGGGCGACGACCCGCTGTTGAAGCAGGTTCACGAATACCGGACAAAATTCTTCGACGCAATGGACGACGATTTCAACACCGGCGGAGCTATTGGAATTCTGTTCGATCTGCTTCGGGTTCTGAATAAATACGTAGATGACAATAAAATTGAAGGCGCGAAAAATTTGCCGGAAAACGTTACTTGGCCGTTGGTTCACGGTACAACGGTTTTACGTGAACTATGCAATGTACTCGGCCTTTTCCGCCGCGAACCTGCCGAAAAAGCGTCCGACACAAACGACGAGGTCGTTGGCAAGCTGATGAACCTGATAATCGAACTCCGTGCAGCTGCGAGAGCGAATAAAGATTTCGCTACCGCTGACAAAATCCGCAATTCACTTGCCGAGGTTGGAATCGTAATCGAAGACCGTCCCGGCGGCACGGAATGGAGTAAAAAATAATATTACATGGTTTTCTTGTATGTAATTCATTATTCGTTCAATAAAAGCCGGAATGAAGGGACGAAAGTCCCGTAATGACGGTCTGGGTGCGTAAACTGCGTGCCCAGATTATTATTTCTGCGGATTTTTACTCAACAACCTGAGCATGTTATTAACCACCTCAGACCGTCATTACGCTGCGCTCCATTCCGGCTTTTATTATGAAAACAGCATCTGGGATTAAAGTAATTTATGCGATTCCAGCCGTGTGTCTTTAACGATTATATCGCTTGTAACGGTTGGTAATTTGCCCATTTTGTTTAAGTGCTATATTTTGTCTTGTTTTCACATTTTCTTGGGTTAAAATTATATCAGAGTTAAAATTTCCCCGGCTATTGGGTCGATATATACGACATCAATTTAATTTTTATTAACCCAAGCGGTAAACCGAGCCGTAAAACAAGAGGTGGAACACTTCACACGAAGCGTATCACCTCATTCAGGGCTACGGTTTACCAAGAAACGACGTGTCAATTTCCCCATTAATCTCATCAGCACTTTCATCATACGGAATAGGCCGTGGTTTGTATGCGCACAAACCGTTTGGCGGTTCTACAGATGAAACGTCGGACAGCAGTTCGGCGACCAGCACTTCAGAAGCTGGTTCGTTAGCAGCAGCTGCCGCGGTTGGAGCTGCGGGT
>JBOFQC010001011.1:0-10524 GCA_051660725.1 Thermoguttaceae bacterium | reverse complement strand
GTCGAGGTACGGATCTGTTCTAACCAGATTCATCACGGACTCTCTGCCAAGAATACTGGCAATAATGCTCGCGCTGGTTGTGGTCAGCTCACCTTGCGACTGTAAAATCGCAGCTTCAAGCAACAAATTGGCACCGGAAACAACGGTATGCGGATCGGTTGTACCGGGATTGCTTCCAGGCAAGAAAGCGTTACATGTATAAGAGCCATACGATAACTCGTTCGCACCACGAACAGTGACGCGGTAAGTGCCAGGCTGCAACTTTACCATTACGTCGATTTTATCATCGTAAACTTCGAAAGAATCCGGTTTGTGCGGCACACCGTTAATATCAAACCATTCGATGTCAATTTGTGAACGATCAAGAGTTAACGTTGAATTATTGGTTTCAAATTGAAACTTAATAACTGCATCACTGTGGTTCTGCGTATCAATCGAAACATCGAAAGAGGAAACGCCGCCAGCGGGAACATAACCGGCATAATCTTGTGCAAACAAACCGCCGACTGCCAACATTTGGCGTTCTTCAAGAGGTTCTATTTTCAAGTTGGCACGGGAAACGCTGCCGACTTTTTTGTCATTCGCTTTTTTAGAGTCTTCTTCACGACCAAAGATGAAATTAAGAAAATTCATTTGTAAACCTCCAGAGTAACCTCTTGAAAAAAATTAAACGATTTGTGTGTATTTATATTGGGAAAAAGCAAAATTTAACATATCAACTTTTGTTACGTGGCAACCTTCGCATGTCAATAAAAAAGGTGTTCAGCCAGTAATTCGTATACAATTGCAGATTGGAATATATTGCTTTGTATATTGAAAAACACGCGCAAGGGAAAATCCAAGCAAACATTTACCAGAATGGTCAATATTTACTAGGATAATCGATTTGCATCTAAAAACAATAAGGCGATTAGTAAAAGCGGCTAAAATAGAGAACATGCCTCTCTAAGCACTTCGATGCCAACCCAAAGCTGCTAGTTTCTCTATTTTGTAAATTATTTAATCTAAATAAACTACTTAAAAGCTTCTAACATATTTAGCCCATAATCCACCTTAATTAGGATAACGGCTTGAAAATGTTAAAGCAATAACTTTTTTGAGAACTTTATAAAAAAAAACAAAAAAATATATGTATTTTGGAATTTTGGTATGGTTATAACGATTTACAAGCAAAAAACGCCAAATAAAACCACCATCCTTGAGCGATAATTAAAAAATTTACACTTTTTTACAATTATCACCAAGCATGTATTCTTTGCGAATTTGGGACAAATAGGTCAACCAGCAATGTCAACCTTTCAGCATAATAACCAAGGAACAGCTAAAATATCCCAGACTGAGTAAGCATTATTTTTTTAAAAACATCATCATCAATAAATATCGGCGCTGGTGGAGAAACTGAAAAAGCAACCGCTATTGCATCTGAAGGACGCGCATCAATTTCGATTAACTCGTTGCCACGCTCGACTCTGAGAGAAGCGAAATACGTATTTTCTTCAAGATGACTAATAAATACGTCTTTAAGCTTTCCTCCAAGAGCTTCAATTGCCGAGTAAATTAGATCATGAGTCAACGGGCGCTGCGGCTGAAAACCTTTAACACGCCGGTCAATACTCATGGCCTCGAATATTCCGATCACGATTGAAAATTCACGAGTTCCGCCAACCTCTCGCAAGAAAATAACCTGCTCACTGTTGAGTTCACAAATTATTATGCGCGAAAGTTCGACTTGAACGGCCATTTTTAGAGGAAATTACGTGAAATATTGAAATGGAAAGAAATTCTTTCGTCATAAACCAAAAACTTTATATATTTCGTGTAGTATAAAAAATACTGCACATTTACCGTAGCACGGCATGGCGGGAACCTTACCGTTCAGGCATAAGCAGCTTCGCGTGATGTGCTCCGCCTCTCGCACCCTACCGTCGTGGCGTGAACGACCAGCCGTTGAACAGTATATAAAACTCTACGAATTTGCGTTTGCTGTAGAGGACTTGTTCGGTGAAAAAGATTCTGGCAAGTTAGCCAAATCTATTATCTCAAAACTTGAGGGCGGACTCAACGCAGAAGAAGAGTCCCCACTGGATATCTCGCTTAATTGCTTAGCAGTTGTATTTGAATCTGTATTCGACGATTCTGGAATTGTGCGTGGAGTAACACTAACAATACCCGACGAGAGAGCTTGGTTGTCTTGCCTGAAATTAACAACAAAAGTCAATTCGCCGATTCGAAAAGAGTCGCCCGGCTGCAATCTCACACTTTTACTAATCGGCTCACCGCGAAAATAAGTTCCATTTAGTGATCCTGCGTCACGCAGCAAAACTTCGTCATTTTCCGTGTAGAGTTCGCAGTGTCTCCGACTCACAACCGAGTGACCGATTGTAAGGTTAGCTTGACGGCTTCTGCCAAGCACACATGGAGTCGTTACAACTCGTGTTGTCCTAAGCTGGTTGTTTACAAATATGGATATTTGGATTTCCATGACTCGTAGAAAAGGCAAAAACAAACATTGTACCGTACGTTGTCGTCGAACACCAATTTACTGATGTTTTCAAAAAACTCAGTTTAAACACTGCAACTTTCTAATATAGACTGTAAAAATAACGTTTTCCACCCTATTTTTAATTTTTAGCAAATATATTTAAGAAAACCGTAAAACTCCGCACTAAAAAAGTGATATTACTGATTATAAGGCGTTTCAAATTCATGCTCATGCACACATTCAAGAAATAATTTGTGTCACGTTTTTATAGTCATGCTGCACGTGGTCAATGAGTTGCAGTTTACTCGCCTTGCAACACCATAACTTTTCCGGCAGGATAAAACAAGAAAACTGCGGTTATGTAACTACGCATGATTATTCAAAAACACTTTGTTTTATGTTCTATTTCAACGCAGGACGAACATAACACGTAACAAAATAAGAGCATAATGGATTACTATCAGAAATTAGCTGCAAGACTTCGTTTCTTGCCTCAGATTCAAGAATACCTGATTGCTTCGTTTCTGATTTTTCGCTTTTTATAAGATTAAAAGTCACTGGTTTCGGAACGACAGCCAATTCCTTGCTGAACATTTCTTTCAGTAACAATTCTTTTGCAAATGGAGCGATATCTTTCTCGAAAGAATTGCGAATAAGCTGCCGCGTTTTGGAAAACTCAGTTTGAGCATCAGACTCATTACCTACCGGTCCAGACAAACCTGTGTCAATGTATGCAATATTACCGTTTATGGTTTCATTTGGTGCGAAATACGTATCAAACAAGCCGACGCAAACCGAAAGCAAAATCACAGCAGCTGCAACGGCTGCGGATATCCTAGAGCGGTACAGATTACGAACTCGTGACGTTTTCGCAGCCAGAATAAATGATTCACCACGCAAAGACTCCGCGCCTTCACGAAGTTTGATGTCAATCAACCGGACCGCTTTTTCGTAATTCTCCAATGCGGGATCACGACAAACCCAAAACTTGACAAGCCACGAAAGGGGCCGATTAGCGTCAACGGCAGCGTCAATTCGTTTCATTAAAAATGTTCTTGCAGGCTTGAAAATTTTCATGGTAATCACATAAATTAGCGGTGCGATTTTATTTTCAAAAAAACCAGTATACCGCATGTGGTATACTATTCCATTACAACATCGGCCAAGCGGCTTCTTGCTCGGTGCTGTAAAGTCCTAACTGCTCCGTGCGATTTGCCGAGAACGGTTGCGATCTCCTTATCACTCAACCGCTCAACGTACTTCAGCCAAATAGCAGCATATTCGTCAGGAGCCAGAACACGTTCGGCATCAGACCAGATTTTCTCGCGGCTCTCTTTTTGCGACAAAATCTCGTCAGGACGTAATAAACAGACCGGGTCTTCGACTATATCCTGAGTCACCAGTTCGCGTTTTCGCCGTTTATCAATGACAAGCCGTACAGATATCTGGTACAGCCATGCCCCAACGGACTCTCCTTTGTTTAACGAACTAATCGACTCATACGCTTTTGCAAGCGTTAACTGCGTTAAATCTTCCGCATCCTGCAAGTTTCCTGCTTGTTTGATCAAGAAACGTAACAGCCGTGGACGATAACGCACATCAATTTGATCGAACGCACCACGGTCACCCTGTGCGGCAGCATATACCAGTTCTCCATCACTTAGTGCCGAATCGTTCATGCTTTTTATGCCAGGCGACAGTATACATACCGAAAAAAACCTAAGCCGACATTCAATTTACATTTGCTTTGTTTAATCCTAACAGAATCAGCTCAATTACTTTGTCGTCGATTTTAAGCTTTGCCGAAATATCATTTCCGTCTGCCTTAACTTTTACATTTTTAATAATACTAAGTGCAAGTCGCGCCTCGGTATCCAAATCCTTGTTCGAGGACTGCAACTTAATTATTGCCAGAAAACCGTTTACAATTGCTTCGATCTGCTGCGTATATTCCGGGTCGGTTGTCGTGAGACTAAAACGCAAATCAGTTGAGCCGTCAACGTCACTAATACAGAATAAAACACGGCTTATTTTTTCAATATAAATTGGTGGTATTCCATTGTGTCCTTGCGCAATCTGTTTTTTTACACTTTCACTGAAACTGTTCATGATTTCCGACGAAGCATACACGGAAAACGATGCGTTCGGTTCGATATTCCAAGCATCCAAAGTCGGTTTCACTCTTTCTGGATCATTGAAAAAAGCAAATTGCTTTTCAACTTTTTCTGCAGTCGCATCGCAGACGACAATAAAATAACCTGAATTCTGCCAACTTGTGGCACCAACCACCAGCTTGTCGTCGGCAGTTGAAATTATAACAATGTTTTCATCTTTTCGTATAATTTTGTAGTCTCTTCCGTCTTTCGCAAATTGGAGCAGTCCAAGAAAAATCTTTGGGTTGAAGTCGAGCACAAACACAACGGTTCCTTGAAGTTTCGTTTCGATGTCGCCATCTTTTCCGCTTCCATTTGTATCATCAAAATCTAAAAACAGAGCTGAGATTTTAATATGCTCAAAAATGAGATCAAAAACATCCGAAGAAGAGACTTTTTCTTTCTTAGTTATACTGCTTATTAAATTTCGTATCCAAGAATCGATTTTCTCAGGGAAGTCAGGAGACGTTTTAACTTTTTCGTATTCTTCATCAAGCTTTTTTACAAAGTTGGCAGAAAAATTTTTCCATTCATTGGTTGCAGTTAGCCGCGTAACAACGTCTGATTTCAAAAAGTTTTCAGGACAGAACACTACAACGACCCCTGGTCTGTCGAATACAGAACCATTTTTTACAGCCGGCTCTTCCTTAAAATCGGGCGCAATCTGTTCTGCCGCAAATAGTTGAAACACAACGAAAAAGCAGGCGGCAAATATAAATGTACAATTTATTATACGCATACTGACTTCCTTAATTTCTAATATCTTTAGTCTGACGCCTAATGTCTAATACTACACACAAGACGTCTTTATGGCTCAAACCAAGCCTGTTTTTTACTATTACTTCAAGTCGGCGATTGCTTTTTCCATTACCGTTTTCACGAAATCAAACAGAGCCGGATCACTCAGTTCAAGCGAAGCTGTAACGCTTGTTCCGCTTTGCACGACTTTGATGTTTGTCAACGAAGTTAATGCTTTTTTCTCGGCTGGTCCCATTTCGTTGTTGTATTGGAGCATCATTTTAGCGAACGCAAGACCACCAGCAGCAAGGTCGTTGACATTTTTCGCTTCTTCTTCATTTTTCATTACGATGTTCCAGGTAAGTTGGGTATATTTACCAGGTTGATCAACAGTGTAAGAAAAAGATTCGAGGTTTTCAATTACTTTTAGAAATCCTTCTTCGTTTTGACCAACATTGCTGTTACTGATTACCTGTGAAGCAAAATCACGTACTTTATAGTAAAAGCTTTCATAAATGTAAACTGCCTTGAACGGACCAGTTGTGGAAAATACCATCTTGGTAATATCTTCATTTCCAAGATTCGCAAATTGCTGGTCAATTCTTTCTTCAGTTGTGCTGAAAGTAATGACATAATCGCTACGATTCGGTAATTTGGCATACTTAAAAAACGATTTGTTTCCGTCAGCAGATAGTTCGAACAGATCGGAGCCGTCTTTACTCGCTTTTTTTGACAAAAGACCCGGCGGAAGTGATTTGACCGAATCGTTGAGAACTACCGGGTCGAATTTAACAAATACGTTTACTAAAACGTCAGGTTTTTGTGGATTATCCGCCCAAATATTAAGTTGGACCGCTTCTATTTCGCGTCCCAGAAGATTAATTACGTCTTTTGTAGTAAGATCAGCGACATTGCTTTTGCCTACTGCGTCAGCAGCGAGTTTCAAGAGGGGTTCAATAATTGGCTTGGGAAAACCAGGCTCATTCATTTTTTCTTTGACTGCGGCGTCAATTTTGGCACTGGCTAAGTTTTCCAGCTCTTTCCATTGGGATGAAGAGAAAATTTCTTCGCATACATTAGTTTTCAACGAACGTTCAATATTCGTGAATCCTGTAATATCCGGCTTAACATAATCCTGCGCAAACACAGAAGCAATGCTAAGCACAAATGTGAAAACTGAGAAAAATACAAAACTTCCGACAATCTTTTTCATTAGAAACTCCTTTGTAAAATTGTGTGAACAGAATGCGTTACACAGTCACTATTTGCATCGTAGTTACTCACTTAATGCGAAAAACTCGACTGTTATCACTTAAGACGAAACTTTTAAAGAAATGTTACCAGATTTTTCAGAATAATTTAATTCTTCGGACTTTTTTTCAGTAAATTCGTAATTATTGGTACCGCTGATTTAGGACCAGCGGCACCAAACAAATTCTACAAATTTACATTTATCCGTGTACTGCTTCTCTACTATTTTCGCTGTTCCAAAGCGTCTAAAACGGACTGAATATCATTCGGAATAGGGGCAGAAATTGAAAGTTCCTTACCTGTTCCAGGATGCACAAATGTCAGCCGATGTGCATGCAAGGCCTGACGCCTGAGCAGAATTGTTCCCTCTGCCGCATCTTCAGTCAATGCAATTGTTTTCTTGCCGATTAATTCTTCATGAGTAATGAGCGACCTGCCTCCGTAAAGTTTGTCGCAAAGAATCGGATTACCGTAATTCGTCAAATGTACCCGAATCTGGTGCGTTCTGCCGGTCTTAGGCAATACCTTAAGAAGCGAAAAGCCGGGATACCGTTTCGTCACTTCGAAAAATGTAACCGCTTCTTTCGCCTCGGGGTCGTCACGACGAATCGCCATTTTCTCCTTGGATTTCGTGTGTAAACCGATTGGAAGATCAATTATATCTCGGTCAAGGCTCGGCGTACCAATGACAACGGCAAGGTATTCTTTCTGAATCCGTTTTTCTTCGAAAAGAGCGGCAAGTTTGGCGTGAATTTCGTCATTTTTCGCAACAAGAATAACGCCGGATGTGTCCCTGTCCAGCCGATGCACAATACCGGGTCGGGTCGGACCACGAACCCCGCTCAATTTTCCCGCAAAATGAAACGCAAGTGCTCCGACAAGCGTGCCGGCCCAATGTCCACGTGACGGATGCACAACCATGTGCGGCGGCTTGTTTATTACGACGAGATCGTCATCTTCGTACAAGATATCGAGCGGAATATCCTCCGGAATCGGTGCTTCTCGCGGCAATTCAGGCGGCGTAAACGTGACTACCTGCCCCGGTTTGAGCCGATATGAAGGTTTGCCTCGGGAAGATTCTTCCGAATCCAAATCAATTGAAACGCTTCCGGCCATTATAGCGTTGCGTACATGAGTCCGGCTGAAATTCGGAAAATAATGCGCCAAATACAGGTCCAAACGCCAACCCGACTCGTTCGGTTTGACGGTTAATACATGCTTTTCATCCGGCAAGTTCGCTTCACCGGATGTGGTATCTTCGGATTTGTAACCCGATTCGTCGCCGGATAATATTTCGTCTTCCGCTAATTCATTCACGTGCTGCGTTGTAACTTTTTCTCGTTTTCTCAATTTTCCTCTTTACCTATTTTTTTCTCGTTGTCAATTTTATCTTTAATGGAAAAATCTTCCACTTTCTTGTGCTGGTACGCAATAAACAGTTCGGCAATAATGCCAATTGAAACAAGCTGCGCACCGAGCAACAGCAGGCCGACGCTGTAAATAACGGCAGGTCGGTTATGCAATTGGAAATGAGCCATTTCAGGTATAATACGTGAAAAAGTCCACCAAAACGCAAGATAAGTGAGCGTTACAAAGCCGATCAAAAACGACGTTAAACCAATCGAACCTAAAATATGTTGCGGCCTTTGACCGAAACCGGTTACGAACTTAACCGTCATAATGTCAAGGATTCCTTTAATGAACCGCTCGAATCCGTATTTTGAATGCCCGAACTTACGTTCACGGTGCTGAATCACTTTTTCGCCGACCTTAAAACCTCGAGCCGCGGCCAAAACCGGCACGAACCGGTGCAGTTCGCCGTAAAGTGTCACTTCGTCGAATACTTCACGGCGGTAACATTTCATTCCGCAATTGTGGTCGTGGAGCTTGGTACCAGTGACCCAACTTACAGCCGCATTGAAAAACTTGGACGGAATTGTTTTGTGCCAGGGGTCGTGTCGAATTTTCTTCCAACCGCTAATCACGTCAAGTTTGGAGTTCATCATTTCCAGAAACTCTGGAATTTCTTTTGGATCGTCCTGCAAATCGGCGTCCATTGTGATTATAATGTCGCCGGTTGCTTCGGAAAAGCCCGCATTTAGAGCCGCCGCTTTACCGAAATTGCGGCGAAACCTGATCGCTTTTATTCGTGAATCAGTCTCTGAAAGTTTAACAACAGTATTCCACGAATCATCTTTCGAACCGTCGTCGACGAAGATTATTTCCGCTTCGATACTGTTTTCTGTAAGCACATCGCAAATCTCTTTGTGGAGCTGGACGAGACTTTCTTCCTCATTGTAAACCGGAACTACGATTGAAAGTTGCATGATAATTTTGATGTTAGACATTAGACGTTAGACGTTAGACTCCAGACATTAGACGTAATATTTCAGGTTTGCCTGACAACTTCTAACATCTAACGTCTAACGTCTATTATTACTCATCCCTTTTTTAGTGCGTGAACAATTGAGTGGGTGAAGAACGAATGAACATCTTCCACCAACTCGTAAACCTTTGACGGAACATGCAAGTTGACATCACTTAAAGAACGCAGCTTTCCGCCGTCAAAGCCGGTGAGGCCGAGAACTTTTGCGCCGTTTTGTCGGGCGTATTCTGCGGCACTGACAACGTTCGGGGAATTACCACTTGCAGAAATCAGTATAACCAAATCGCCGGCGTTCATCAAGTTGCGTAATTGACCGGTAAAAACCTGGTCGTAACCGCAGTCATTTCCAAGCGCAGTAATCGTGGATACGTTTCCGCAAAGCGTAAGAATTCTCGGGAGTTTTTCACCGGGAGCCGCTACGTTTTTGCCGAAATCGGCAGCGAAATGCACTGCAACAGCCGCACTTCCGCCGTTTCCTGCCGTGAATATCTGCTTGTCTGCGTCATAAGTTTTTCTTACCAATTCAGCTGCCGCTACAAGTGCCGATTGGTCACACTGCGGAAGGATTTCGTTTAACCAATTATTATACTGCTTGATCCGTTCTTCAAAAATTGACATTTTGTTCCGTTATGTTCGTTTATATGATTGTGTAAATATTTGTAAGATTCGGTTAAAAAACTTTTATACCCTACACTTTTAATTATGTTTTTTACAGCGGACTTATGCCCGCCGCTCGACTAAAGGCCGTGAAGCCAATACTACAAATAAAAGTATAGCTGTTATATATGTAAAATAAAAGTCTTTGCTTAAATAAAGGCATGAAAAATTAAAAAATTGAGCTTGACAAAAATCGCCAAAAACATGAAATTATACTGAAACGCAGCACGGCGCTGTTGAGCACAAATAAAAACCACTTTTTACAGCACGGAGGCTGTATGTATTCGCAAGGACTGTCACTAATCGGAATAACCGGCACATACGGCAAAACCGCTACATCTTATCTTGTTGCCGGCATGCTCGCTGAATCCGGGAAACCTGTCGGACTGATAGGTTCGCTCGGTATTTATGACGGCGAAAAAATGTTTCCGACCAACAGAACCACACCGCCGCCGGACGAGATTGCGTTTTGGCTCAACCGAATTTCCGCTAACGGTTGTTCCCACGCTATTCTTGAGATTTCAAGCGTTGGAATCGCTCAGTCGCATCTGAATGGACTTGAATTCGACGCGATTTGCTTAACAAATATCAAGCGTAATCATCTCGACTTACACAAATCGGTTGAAACGTACAGGCGCACCAAGTTGGATGTGTTTCGGCACTTAAAGAAAAACGGAATCGCAATCTGCAATGCCGACGACAAGACGACGTCCGCGATTTTACCGCTCATAGATCATCCGACTCTAACAGTTGGTATACGCAATGAATGTGACATTTTTGGCGTTTGCGTCGAAAGAAACATCGGCGAACAGACATTCCTGATAAATGCCGGTACCGAAGCGGTTCCGATTCGGACC
>JBOFQC010001010.1:0-7215 GCA_051660725.1 Thermoguttaceae bacterium | reverse complement strand
AAATGTTTGGGCCAACGAAATTCGGTGCTCTAACATACTTAACTTTCCCAATTGCCCCATCTTGCACAAGTTTGCTAGCCCATTTGCACAGCGGTAGTGAACGTTGTTGGGTACCGACTTGGGTTACTCTTTTAAACTTACGGGCGGCCTTCACCATTTCGCGGCCTTCCGCGATTGTAAGGCACATCGGCTTTTCAATATAAGCGTGCGCTCCCATCATCATTGCGATAATGGAAACCCAGGCTCGTTGGTGCGTTGCGGTCTCGACCATAACGGCGTCGAGTTTTTCTTTTTCGATCATATCGCGGAAATCATCGTAACCTTTGAGTCCGTCACCGTTAGCGGGTCCGGCGATGAATCCGTCGATTTTCGGTTGGAACGGGTCACAGCAAGCAACCACTTTAGCACCTTTCGCGATTTTGGCAGAGTTTGCGTATACATCATGGCACCGACCGCCTAATCCGATCATGCCTACTTTAACAGTTTCGTTGGCACCAGGTTCACCAGGTTTGCCAAGTACTGTACGTGGAACAAAATACGGAGCGGCTACTGTCGCAGCACTTGCCCCTAAAAATGTTCTACGTGAAAAATTACTATTTTTCATAATTTTCTCCAAGATAATTAAATGGAAATAAACATAAAGACAAAAAATGTCAATATTCTAAATTCTAGCATAGTTACTTTCGCGACATAATACAAGCATCTAAAACACAGTATAGTAAAAAATATTTTTAACTCTGTTTTTTCTATAAAATTATATTAAGTCAAAAAAGTATCAAACCGAACAAAATCACCCATTTAACTAATCACTCAATAGTTAATAACTTTCAAGCAAAATTTATAGACGATATGTTGAATTGACAATGACATAAAAGTTATATATAATAATTTTTGTGTATTTTTTAATAATTATATATGTAAATTACTTACAAAACATTTCAATTATTTCCAATATTTCCCATGATGAAATTGCGTTTATTTCTAACAATCTCCGTATTATTTATCTTATCGTTTACTTTTGGTTGTGGTCCCAAATTACCCGACGGTTTGCCAAAGTTGCATAAAGTTCAACTTAAGTTCACTCAAGAAGGTGCTCCGCTTGAAAAAGCTACTATTACGCTTATACCACAGCAAACATTACCGTGGGCAATTGGTGGAAGTACCGATGCGTCAGGGAGTGTAACTCTTAAAACACATGGCAAATACGACGGTGTGCCGGAAGGAAAGTACAAAATTACCGTGATTAAGTTCGAGTCGGAAGGAGAATTGCCGACAATGGCGAATCCGAATTCAACGATTCAAACCTTTAATGTGGTTGATACTAAGTATGCGACACCGGACAGCACCGATCTTGAGATCGAAGTAGTGGCAGGAAAAAATTCGTTCGACCCGCTTGAACTCGGACAAGCTATTCGAGAGCCGGTTCGCGGTCCCGGTACCTAAATTGTTTTATGTTAGCTCCGGAACCATAATCATAGGTAGTCCAGTTTCTCCGAAACTGGAGCGACTTTCGGAGAAAGTCGCCTACCAAACATCACCGAGCGACTTATGCCTGAACGATTCCTCGGTGGCTAACTTTCATTATCAAAAATTACCCAGACGCTCAATAATGATTGGGCACAAATTTTTAATATTTTTATTTTTGAACTTTTTAGGAGAAATTTATGCTAAGAAAAAGAACAAAACGTTTTGTGGTTGCGAAAAGTAGCGGTTTCACACTCGTGGAACTTCTTGTCGTAATCGCAATTATTGGAATTTTAATTGCTCTGCTGTTGCCAGCTGTTCAAGCGGCTCGTGAAGCAGCCAGACGTATGCAATGTTCGAACAATCTCAAGCAATTGGGGTTGGCACTTCATAATCACGCCGACGCCCACCAATGTTTTCCAGCTGGAAGCGACAATATGAACGGACGGTATTCTGCAAGAACCGTGAGTGCTTCTGTACACCTTATGCCGTTCATTGAAATGCAGTCGTTGTATGACGCAATTCAGAGTTGGGATCACCAGCCGGGCGGTGTAATTGGACAGAATGCTCCGTGGAACGTACCGCAGGTTTGCAGCTCCTCTAAATATGCTGCTTTTTCATGTCCCTCAAGTCCAAACCAAAGCCCAACTTCTCCCGGTGACACGTTGTTTGGAAATACATTGGTTCCTCATAATAGCTACGTTTACAGTCTCGGTGATGGACTTTGGGCGCAATCATACGAAGTTGGTGCTGATGGGAATAGCGCCCCTGTCGTGGAAAATCGAGGAATGTTTTACCGAAATGTAAAGAAAACCTTTGGTTCTTGTAGTGATGGAACAAGTAACACAGTTGGCGTGAGTGAATGTATTTCGCCTTCACAATACCAAGGAACGAGCGTGCGTATGAACGTCGCAAGATTTCAAGGTATCTGGGACGGAAGGCATCAAGGAATCCCCGGCCCATGTATGACCGGGCTTGTAATGGCCCCCGGAAGTACCAAGAATTTTGACGATTCGCAAAAGTCGAATAGTTTCCGCGGTCTCATGTTTACAATGGGTTGGGTCGATGCTAACGGTTTTACCACTATTACGCCTCCGAACTCACCGATTTGCCAATATAATAGTTGGGATGATTGGGGACTTTTCCCACCCGGCAGCTTTCACACTGGTGGCGTAAACTGTGCGTATATGGATGGATCGGTACATTTTATTTCTGACACGATAAACTGTGGCGACCTTAATCTTGTTGCCGTTAAATCCGGTGCAAGTCCTTACGGCGTTTGGGGCGCACTCGGTACCCCTTCCGGCGGTGAATCGGTTGCAACTCCGTAATTTATTACTTTTTCGATGTATTTATTCACAAATACACCGTTTTATAAGCCGCAAGTTTACGACCATTTTAACTGTGGTTATTAAGCTTGCGGCATATTTTTTTCTTGACTTGGAACAAATGTTACATAGCAAGTAAACAATTTACTGGCTGAAAATTAACATTTCTGAACTTTTCCGACAATATATTTGGCGTGTGGATTTGACTTTTTGTTATTCTAATCCCTCTTATTGGCCAAAAACAATCTTGCCTATTTTATCTAACCGGAACAACTGACAGTTTTGGGCGAAATCATACGATTAGTCCGAACAAAATAAGCAACATTTCTAAAACTTCAAGACATTTCGATTCGATTATTAAGTTCAGGATACCCGGATTCTTAAGATCAATCCGCTTAGAGATATTTTACGAAATAAGTCAACTATCCGTTGGGGACGACAAAACGGCGCATTTCCGTATTTTCGTTCCTTTCCACAGCCAAGTCCGATAAGATGACAAGAATTTATACGAACGTTCCGTCCTTGACAGCTCAACGAGCCCTCCAACGCAACATGGGGGCACTCGAAACGTCACTACAACGGTTAAGCACTGGTTTGAGAATAAACAGTGGTAAAGACGATCCCGCGGGTCTAATTGCCAGCGAGATTCTTCGTAGTGAAATCACTGGAGCGAAACAAGCTATCACAAACACTGAACGGGCGAACAACGTCATCGCCACAGCGGACAGTGCTTTGAGCGAGATATCGAATCTGTTAAATTCGATTCGTGGGCTTGTCAACGAGTCGGCAAGTACTGGTACGATGAGCGCGGAAATGCTTCAAGCGAACCAGGACCAGATCGACTTCATGTTGCAGTCGATTGATCGGATTTCGTCGAACACGAACTTCATGGGTCGGAAGTTGCTTGACGGCTCGCTTGATTTTGAGATCAAAAATCTACAACGTCAAGCGATTCAGAACTTGGCGGTTACGCAGGCGCAGTTCGGCGATAAAGGTTCAATTGATGTACAAGTGACGGTGCGGGAGGCTGCCGAAAAGGCCGCGTTGTATTACGACCGTTCTGTTGCCACCGAAGATGTTGTACTTAGCATTGGTGGAAATCTGGGTCGTGTTGTGCAAACGTTCAGCAAAGGTTCAACAGTTGCCGAGATTGCGGAGTACGTAAACGCCACATCAAGTTCGACCGGTGTAAAAGCGGTTGTCGAATCTGACGCCACTTACGGACGTTTGGTCACCAGCAGCGTCGGCAAGAACAACGACATTCTGATCACAGCGGGTACCGCTGGAATTAATGGCGGCTTCGTCGAAGTTAAGTATTCCGCCGGTAGTTCGGATGGTATCAACGTTGTGTATAACGAATCGTTAGGTCCCGGTTACCCGGCCACGATTGACGTGCAGCTTCAGACATTGGCGTGGGAGAAAGCAAGAGCGACACACGTCGACTCGACTCCCGGCGTACACGACAACAACGCACTTGAGTTCATCGCAAACATTGCCGGCGACAAGTATAACAACGTTTCGATCAACTACGTCAACGGTAACCTTGTTAACGGAAAGTTTGGAAGTGCCGAAAATCCGAGTGGTATAAAGCATGGTGTCAATGCCGTATACAACGACGGTGCAACTAATGCCACTGCCGTACTTGGTGATGTCAACGGATTACGTGCGTTTGAGAATCTTGTTGGCACCGGTCAATACATGACTTTGACATCGACTTCCACTGGGACATCGATGAACAATGTGCGTATTGAGTTCGTAAACGATGCGTCACGTGCAATCATACCGCCGGGAATGAACGCTTATGCGGCACCTACGCTTACTTCTGATCCGCTAAACGGAAACGAAAAGGTGTTTCGTGTTTACGTTGACGCTTCTGGCACCACGCCGGGATCAACGGTCACCACTTTCAGTGACATCCAGAAAGCTATCGATGCAAGTGGTTTATTCACAATGACGATGTCCGATGGCACAATGGGAACCAAAGCGATTGGTGTTGACGATTGTGCCACAGCAGGTGCCAGTCCAAATTCAACATTAAACAAAAATGCGATATACGGTAATACGGATAACAGTGGTGGTGACGCCGGCACGTTGTTCGTGTACATGAATACATATTTGCCTGGAGTTGACCCGTTGAATCTCAACCCGAACGGTGCGAATCCACCTGCTCCGTCGCTCACGTACATCAATCCGGTTCTTAATAAACCGATTACGTCGACTACGGTTCCGACATTTGCAAACTTCCAAGCTGGTGATTCGTTCCAATTATACTCGACAAAAGCTGGGTATAATAATACGAAACTGACGTTTGAAGTTGCAGGCGCAAATGACAACATATTTTTAGATTCGGCTGGAAATTCTCGAGGTAACGTTGTTGCACAGTACGACGGTGATCTTGGGACACTTAAGGTTTACATCAAATCACAAGACAATTTCGCACCTCCGCTAAACGGTGCTGGCATTACACGTGTTACGTTCAATGATATAAAAACCGCGATCCAAAATACTACTGCCATAAATGATCCGCTATTTGTACAAGGTACTTTTGACGTTGATTTGAACGGTACAAACGCAACAAGCACAAGTGCAACAAGTACGACCAATATTATTACGTTAGCGGATTTGACATATCCACAGGCTGCAAAAATTCCTTTTATATACACAAACCCAGCGAATAGCGCAGACATTTACTTCCGCGATAGTACAGGAACGGCGATTAAAAATATCCAGTTCGTTGCGGTGGACGCTAAATTGCCAGGTGGGGCAACGCCAAATCCCGTCCTCGGAAAATCGGGTACAGTCACTAATACCGTTCCAAAAGTCGGTGTGCAGATAGAGCCGGGTACAAACTCGTTGATTGTGTATGTTGATAAAGCAGCCCCACTTCCGACGTATGCGAACATACAGACTGCCATCTCGGAGTTTACAAATATCGAGCCGGTAAAAATTAGCGTCGACCCGACCAATCCGAATGACCCGAATTATTCTCGACTGGGAAACAGCGGTGCCGTTCCACCGGTTCCAGACGTTGGTGTTTCATACGATTATCGTACAAGCTCATACACGGTTTATCAAGCAACCGGAGTAACTTCCCCGCAAGCGGATATCGACCGTGCGCTGAATGCGTACGCAAAACTGAATAATATCGAAATACCGCCGGTAACAGCCGGGAATTTCGTGTTGGATATTACAAATCCCACTGGAACGGGGGCGGCAACATCGATAGACGTACGAGATACGATCCGGGAGTACCAGCTTGCGTCAGGCTCGGTAGGAACTCCTGCAACTGCGCCACTGGCCTTTTCCAAAGCAACAATAGACGGTACATTCTCGGCAACATTTCCTCCGGCACTCGGTACTGGAGCACTTACAACTGTCAATGTAACTTTTAGTACCGGGGCATTGCCAGGTACTTTAGCTTGGGGCAAATTTGGGACAAACACTCCGCCAGCTGGACCCGGAATTCCCGCAAATGTCGCGATTGGGTATGTCGCTGCGACAGGGACGCTTACTGTACATGTCGGCGATGGTTTGGGTGGCAATCCGCCAATTCCGACGTGGGGTGAGATACAACAGGCTTTGGCTCTTTTTGCAGATACGGGAACCGGAGTTGCCGCCGGCGGAATTACCTCCACGTTTACTGGACTCGGAAATAACGGAACCGGGAACATGGCAAAAATCCCGGTAAATACTGCAAGTCTAGCTGCTTTTGGTGGTCCAGGGCTTGCGACCGGTGCACCTGTGTCGATTGGTACGTTTACATTTCCGCTTGGAACGGTCGACCTTAATTCGACATTCCCCTCGCCGGTCGCGGTGCGATTTGTCGCGGTCGATTTTAAGGAAGCGAACCTGTTGGCACCAGGCGCGGATATGGCGGCAGAGTTTTCTATCTGCGTTCCGCACACAATTACTGTTTACCTGCGAAAAAATTCAGATGGAAGCGGGAGCGGTCTAAAAGATATTACGCTCGGAGAAATCGACGATGCTCTGCGCAAAATTATCGTGCCTGAATCGACAAACCCGCAACCTGGAACCTCCGGGAGCGGATACTTTAGTCTGAGTTTTACTAATCCCTTAGACAAAGACGCACTATTTAAACTTGAAGATACAGGATTTGCTTTCCCGGTAAATAGTGATCCGGAAGTTGGTGTCACACAAACCATTTACACGATTCATTCGGCGAACGACATTAAGGATGCGTTTGACCTTGATATGCCGCAGTCGAAAGGAAACGAACGAGCCGCTGGATTTTTCACCGTTTACCGTTCTCGTGATAACGACGGAACCGGTGCGATTCGGTCTTATGTGTTCGAAGATGTGTTCAAAGGTGGCGTCAATGGTGGCACCGTTGTAAGTACCGCCGAAGAAGTCGTGGCCGCACTGAATAATAGTAAATATTGGGGCACCGATATGACTAAAGAGC
>JBOFQC010001009.1:0-3431 GCA_051660725.1 Thermoguttaceae bacterium | reverse complement strand
AAACCAATACAACCGCTAAGAAGAATACGAAACCGACCAGATCAGGTCAAGAGGAAATTCGAGACACTTTTTTCAAGCTGTTTTACATAAATTTTCAAGTTCTTTAGCGAGAATATCTGCTGAAATGAGAGCGTTTTCTTTGAGTCGTAAGAAATCTATTACGCAAGAAGGACGTTTAAAGAGTGAGCCGACAATTGAGCCGATCATTTTTGCAGTGCTTTGGGCAGGTTTGGACACACGACGTACTTCACTGGGGAGTTCCTGGTCGGCAGGGTCAAATATTATCCTGACAGAAACAAACGGCACCGACTTTTCCCGGCAAACAGACGCAACTTCGTATGTTTCCATGTCTACGAGGTTCGCTCCGCTAGTCTGATAAAGTGTTTCTTTTGCGGAAATTGTTTCTACGACCTCGTCACATGTAATCAACGTGTATTTATCACCATTGCAATGGTTATTATTTGTGTCATATATTTTTTGACATGAAAGTTCAATGCACTCGAAATCGTCACTGTTTGACTTTACTTTTTCGGGATAAATAATTTCGTTAATTTTAAGTTGTGGGTCTAGGCCGCCGGCAAAGCCTGCCGAGATGATTTTTTTCGGATTAAACACCTCGATTAGCGATTCGGTAGCTTTTTTGGCGTTATCTCTTCCGATTCCGGACTCGACGAGAATCACGCTTTTACCGCCAAGAGTGCCTGAGTGAAAAATCAGACCGTTACCTTTAGTTGTTCTGGCGTTTTTCATTCGATCAACAACCGCTCCCGCCTCTATTCCAAGCGCAAACACGAAACCAATGATTTCAGTTTTCTCAGGAACTTCAGGAGAGGAAACAATATCGGCCATTAAAGGTGAGCAGGTGAGCAGGTGAACAGGTGAGCAGGTGAGCAGGTGAGCAGGTGAAGAAACAGCGAGCGGCGGACGTAAGTCCGCCGGTATAAAGTGGGCAGGTGAATAGGTGAATAGGGTGAAACAGCCGACCAACGGGAGGCGATTTACTTCACGCGAAGCGGTTTGCCTGGACGGCAGGTCCCCTGCTCACCGATAACCTGCTCACGTTCTTTACTAATAAACCACTTCAAGCATATACAAACCGTGAGCGGGGGCGGTTGGGCCGGCGATTATACGGTCACGGCTTACGAGCATTTCTTTCATGAACGAGGCGGATTTGCCGTGTCCGCGGCTTCCTTTTCGGCTCGAAGCACTGGAACCGAGCAGGAAAAGTGAGCCGGCAATTGCCCGAACCATGTTGTATAGGAATCCGTCCGCTTCCACTTCGATTATAATAAACGAATGTTCGGAATCAATTTGGTTTGCTGAGTTGTGACTCTCGTCAATTCGAATCGGCAGCTTTACTTGCGGTGCTTCTGAGCTGCGAAGTTCTGAGTAGTAGGGCACTGTAGACCACGGTGAAATCAAGGCACTGCGTCTGACCGAAATGTCGTAAATCGTTCTAAAAGTCGAAGTTCGCGGCGAACCGACAGACTGAAAAGCCGCAAAATCGTGATGACCAATCAAATGTGTTGCCGCTTCCTGCATGAGAGCCAAATCGAGCGGCTTGTAAACAATCCAGCTGTGATTAAGAAAAAACGGAAACGGCGGATGCGAATCATCAATAACGTACCGATACCGTTTACTTTTCACATCGTTTATCGGATGAAACTCAAACGGCACATCCGTTGCGTTTATAATCCGAATATCATTGGGTAACGTTGCGTTTAACGCTTTCGCAATTGCTTGAGCAGAAATCGTGTTTTCGGTCCAAAACGCCGCTACCTGCTGAATTGCGTGAACGCCCGCGTCTGTGCGACCACTTCCGAGCAGGTTTGCGTGATGACCAATTATTCTTTCCAAACGCGACTCAACGGTTCGCTGTATTGTCGGTACGTCTGCTTGTGCTTGCCAACCGGAATATCTGGTTCCGTCGTAAGAAAGTTCTAATTTTATTCGTCGCTTCATTAGTTATACTGTCGCCCGGCATAAACTGCATGTTTTCCAATGTAGGGTAAGCTGAATATAATCAGCATTAAACATTGAAAAACACGGAAAAGGAGCCGACCAACGGGAGGCGGCACACTTAACGCGAAGCGTACTGCCCTTACCGGGCTCCGGTATAGGTTTCAGTGACTACGCATGGTGTATACTGTCCCTTTGACTGGAGTTACAATTTTGATGTTTTAACACCCGCCAACTTACGTTGGCGGCTCGCAGTTAAGGCCCGCTGTTAAGACTCGCGGTTATGACACCGACGTTTATTTACGGTTTTCGTTGTCGATTGCTTCGACTTTTTTCTCAGCCATTTTGAGGAAATCCGCAAATTCAGGAAGTCCGTCAGTGATGTTAGTCGTTAAAAATGCGTCGACTGCTTGCAGAGCCATGTAATCGCCCCAAATCATTCCGCCGAGGCACAGAGCGTTTGCGTTGTTAATCGCCCGGCACATTTGTGCTGCGAAAATCGATTCGACGCAAGCAGCTGTCACACCGTGGAATTTGTTGGCAATGATTGACATTCCCATTCCGGTACCGCAAATCAAAATTGCTCTGTCAGCTTTTTTGTCTTGCAGCATTTTACACGCAATCTGAGCACTGTCAAAATACGGAATTGATTTTTCCGCAGTGGCACCAACGTTTACCACATCGTAACCTTTGCTTTTCAGGTGTTCGATAATAGCGTCGCCGAGTTTCAGAGCGAACGGGTCTGCAGCAACTACAATTTTCATATTGGACATATTATTTTCCTTTTTTTCTTGTTTGGATTGATTCGAATTTTGCGATTCGGCAGCGTTTAACATATTAACCGAAGAGCTGCCTAAAACAGCCGCAGCTCCTCCGCCGACGCATACATTAATAAAATCTCGTCTGTTTGGATTTGACATTTTTCAGTTGTTAAGAGGTAAAAGTATGGTTTCGTTTTCCTGGAATTCTTTTGTAAGTTCCGGGCCGTCTTCCACTTTGTAAGTAACATGTAAAACTTTCTTTGTGCCATCAATCGGGTCACCGAACGAATCGTTGTACTTGCCGATTGGGTAAAATCTTGTGCCGGTTGCAACCGAATTCAAATTATCTTTGACATCCTTCCAAGTGCTGTTTGCACCGTACTTGGCGGAGATAATGTCAATTTTCACCTTTGGCTCTTTCTCAATTATTGATTTGAGCTGGTACTCAGTAACTCTCGAGTTCGGATCAAAGTTTTTCGGAGCGTCCTTGAGTAACTTAAGTTCGCCGAGCATTTCCTTTGTATTTCCGTCCTGTCTGAGGTCGAAACGGTTGATTACCGGAGCCGTTGCAATACGCGGACGGATCGGCGGAATGGTTTCGACTGTTTCGGTTTGCGGATCGAACATACAACGAATTTCTTCATCCCCGAGATACGGACCGTTACAGTCGACCCAAGTTATTAAACGTTCGCGGTCTTCCCCTTCGACTTT
>JBOFQC010001008.1:0-2634 GCA_051660725.1 Thermoguttaceae bacterium | reverse complement strand
CTAACTTCTAACTTCTAACTTCTAACTTCTAACTTCTAACTTCTAACTTCTAACTTCTAACTTCTAACTTCTAACTTCTAACTTCTAACTTCTAACTCCTCGCTCCTTCCAAGATGAAAAACACAAGCAATTTCCAAACAACATGTTGCAAGTCCAGACAAGGGTTTACGTTGCTGGAACTGTTGTTGGCAATTGGACTCCTGCTTATGCTTGTGGGACTTCTTTGGGGACTGCTGCAAATGTACTCCGCGGTTTACATGTCTGGAACGATAAAAGCGGAACGGTCACAATTGGTTCGCTCGCTGGCTCAATTACTAAACGAAGATTTGGGTGCGGCAATTCAGGACCCGATACATCCGTTACCCGCTTCGTACTCAACCGACGATTCTGTTCGCCGCTTCGGACTGTACGGGGAACCGAATAAACTTCGTGTCGATGTCGTACAAATCAATCCGTTTGAAACTGCGCAGACATCCCAATCTTCAGGACTGTACCGCAGTGCAGCTTCCGGGCCGGTTCCGCAAACAGCGAAAGTGCCCGAACTGAAAACCATTTTTTATGATTTCGTACCGCTTAACGCTACGAATGCTAGAATGACGGAATACGGACTGAAAAGACGTGAGTTGAATTTCGAGACTCCCGACACTTCTGCACCGCCTGCAAATTTAGATGTTCTTGGTACAGAAAGTGGACTCGACCCGCTGATTCCGCCGTTCGAAACGGTACGGTCAGTTGGCTCGGCTGATATTACATTCGGAACCGATACACTCACTGGTTCCGGTTCGGAAGACTCGGTTTTCGACCCGGAAATGATGCAGTTCGGACAAAATTTTAATGCGCAATCTCCACTCAGCGTTAACGGAGCTTCGCCGAACTCAATTGAAAAACAACTTGAAAACGAACAAGACAGCGACGAAAACGTAATGTGGGCGCCGGAAGTAGTGGAGTGCCGATTCAGATACAGTGACGGAGCAATTTGGCAAAATAATTGGGACAGTATCGAACAAAACGGTCTTCCCGTTGCAATTGAAGTCACGCTGAAGTTAATGCCGCTGGCCGATGTCGAAAAGTTACGCAGAAGCCCTTTAATTTCCCAACTTTATAATGCAAGACCGGAAAACGCTCAGCAACCAGGTATAGGGCTGCCAACTGTGCGTTCAGTTGGTTCTGACACCGTTTCTTTTAATTCTTCGCCTGAAATTGAGCCGCAAGGATATTCAATTGAATCGTTAGCAGACAAGTTGGAACTTGCACACCCCGTTGAACGACGTATTGTTACGTATCTTGGTACTTCACCGCATGTAAAATCGCAGCCAATTGTTCGGCAACCAACGAAATTGCATAGTGCCGATAACGTTTCTCCGGCACTTATTCCGGAACCGCTCCCCGGTCTTGAACAGCAAACGCTAACGTCTCCGGCCACGAAGAAAACGCAAGAATGGATAAGGCGTTGACGTTATTATACTGTCGCCCGAAATAAATTGCATATTTTCAAATGCTGGGAAAACTGAGGATAATCAGTTCCAAACATTGAAGTAACCGTTCTCAGTCATTTTGCATTTTTTGCACAACCATTTTGTTTGCAAGCACTTGAAAAACACAACCATTTTTATAAAAAATATCGGCGATAACGTCGCAAACTGCTTTTCAATAAAGACATATGGATATCTCTCTGAGTTGTCATAAACTGATTCTGCTGTTTTTTGTATAAAGCAGCGCAAGTTGCATCATTTCAAATATTTGCGCATAATGTCACAATCTGCATTTTGCCATTTTTGCTAAAAACCTGAATGCGACCCAGAAGCGTTTTGGGGGCCATCAATAGGATGCAAATGAGTTAAATGTGCGTGAACGGGTACTAAAATTTTTCGATCAATTCCATGCTGTCCCAATGCTGCAAATTTCAGACTCAAAAGTGGTTTTACGAAAGTTTAGTTTTAAGCAATATTTAGCTGATGCTCAGTACTCCGCAAAGAGAACGGCAACATCTTCCGGGCCGAGCTGCATCTCAATTGTAATGTCAGCCCGTTCCTTAATATCCCCGTCAGAAAACTCGGCAAGTGTTTTTCCGTTTACCAACTCACGGATTTGCTTTGGATATGAAGCCATTCTTTTGGCGTCAAATGTGACTCGAACGGTTTTTGTTTCCAGAGAATCGTTAAAAACAGTCCAGTAGTTTTCGCCAAACCGTTCGATATAAACTGCCGGGGCACTTGTAATTGCGTAAGTCATCGGCTGCCAACCGGACTCTGACACCATTTTACAGAGCGGTACGTATTTTTTGAAAAGATCACGGTCCCGGTTGTAAAGTTCCGGCTGTGAAAAATACGTGTTCTCAGCTGCGTTGTGACTGAAAAAACCTGGAAACATGCCGTAAAATAGCGCCCGTTTCATGTATTTTTCGGTCATCTCTTTCGTGAACTTGGTAAAATCACTGTTCATCAGAAAACAGTACGGCTTGGCACCACACATAGCTCGGCGATACATTAACTCGGTGTCACTTGTCGGAGACCAATTTCCCGCATGATTCCAGTCGGTTTCGGTCCCCATCACGTCCAAAAGCGGTGCCAACCAACAAAGCTGGTCAGGTGTCGAGTTTGCCATTATCAACTTGCCGTTTGCGTGCATGTCGTC
>JBOFQC010001007.1:0-4991 GCA_051660725.1 Thermoguttaceae bacterium | reverse complement strand
CATTGGCGCAGGCGATTTGCAGACATTTTACGCTCAAATCGTGGTGCCAAACACAAGCGAAGGAAATTGGCAATTCGTCGTCAACGCAAATGTGAATCGTAGCATTTTTGAAGGAACAAATATTCAGAATAACACGATTTATGCGACTGAGAAAACCAATATCAGCGTCCCACTTTTCACGGATAAGCAGAAGAATGTTGCGATTGCTAAAAATGAATCAGAGTTTTACCGAATCTTGATTCCGGCAGGGGAATCGTTCTATTTTACTGCAACTGCGACCAGTGGTGTCACGGTTTACGCTTCGGAAAACCAATTGCCTACGACAAATTCGCATGATTACGCTGCCGCAACCAACGAAAATGGTAAATACGCTTTGTCGATTCCAGCAAGCGGAAGCGACCGGATTATTTATCTGCAAATCACCGCCGGAAGTAAAGCCGCAAATGTGAATTTCAAAATCGAAAATAAACCGCTGGATTTACTTTCCACAACGGTATCAACGGCGGCCAATGCCGGAAACACGACGATTGGCTTTCTCGGAGCGGGCTTTGATTCGACCATGAGTGTATCGCTAAAGCTCGGAGGTACAACGATTACCGGAACATCACTTGCCGCTTCTTCTGGTTCCAGTGCCTCGGCACAGTTCAATCTAAAGGGGGTAACAGCCGGTACCTATGATGTCGTGATTACCAAATGCGGTGATACTGTTACACTTTCTGGTGCGATGAACATAACGGCAAGTACGCAGGGTGCCAAGTTGACCGCTACTCTTGAAATGCCGGATTCCGTAAGGGCAGGGCGTATTTACTCCGGCTTCATCAATTACCAGAATACAGGCAGTTGCGATATGCTCGTTCCAGTATTTACTGTTTTCAGCAATACTGGAACATCTGTCGGTTTGACACCAGAAACGGTTGGAAATGATCCAATTTACATACTTGGTAACGGTTCGGCAAGCTCGGCTGGGATTCTCAGACCCGGCGAAAAATGCCGTGTCGAATTCTACTTCTTGGCAACTTCAAATACCAGTGTCAAGTTTGCTTCCTGGACTGATGATAATGTCACGACCCCAATGTTTGAAAGCGAATTTTGGTCAAGCTGGGAAGCGTTCCATCCTGATCTTTCTGTTGCGGTGACACAACTTGCCAATCGCGGATATTTTACAACAAATTACGAGGAAGTCAAAGCGTTTGCAACATCGCAAAAACAGGATGACGACACCACAGGACTTTCCGGACATTTGCGAAACCTACAAACTGGCGAAGCAATTGTCGGAACGACCTTATTTGCTCAGTGGTCACTCGGCGAAACAACCGGAGTTGACGTAGCAACGACTGATGTAAATGGATTTTACGTCTTTAATCACCTTCCAGCAAATACAGTGGTATCGCTCTCGCTTGCTGACACCGCATATAACCTATCAAGCGAATCGGTTGTAATGGCTAGTGGCAAAGACATCACGAACTTCAACGTGACCGCACTGCCGTTTGGCTTAATTTCCGGTCGCATTACGGATGCGGCAGGCAAGGGAATTGCAGGCGTTCGCATTACAGCCGCTGGAAACAACGACAATTATAGCTTTGCAACAACAGATTCTAGCGGGAAATACACGATTAGCAATTTGCGTCTTGATACCTACTCCATTTCGGTTGAAACGTATGGTCAGTTCAAAGAGATTGATGCCAAAACAGTCTCCGTTATCAACGCAAAATCAAATATTGGTGTCGATTTTAAGGTCGCAATCGGTGCTGTTGTTTCCGGTAAAATCACTGGCACTGGCGGAACTCCTATTGAAAATGCGTCAATCACTGTCCGCGATTCACTTGGAACGGTGTCAACCGCAATGACCGATGCTGCTGGACTCTATTCGCTCGGTGGTCTAGCGGTTGGAGAAACCACCATTTCAATTACAGCCGAAGGATTCGCTACACAAAACCGAATCACGACAACGATAACGGAAAGTGGTTCACTCGTCTTTAACGTCACAATGAAACGCGGTGTCACCATGTCCGGCAATATTCTGGATTCAAGTGGCGGTGTCAATGAAAGCGTATTCGTTGTGATGACCGGTGAAAATGAGGAAGATGTCTTCTATGCAACGGTCGGCGAATCAGGAAACTATACTGTTGACGGGCTTTCACCGGGAATGTATTCCGTCTCGATTTTCACAGATGGCATGACCATTAACCAGAAAACAACGGTTGTCATTTCGGCAAGTGACACCACGATTTCACGTAATTTTATACTTCAAAAAACAGCAACGCTAAATGGTATTGTCAAAGATTCCGGCGGAAGCGGTATCGGAGGGGCTACGCTCACTCTTTCCGGCAATGATGGTTTCTTCAGAATGATTAGCACCGACGGAGCCGGAACATATTCGTTTGCCGATCTTCTTGCGGGCGAATACACACTTGGAATCGTCGGTTTGAACCAAACACTTTACATTACTGTAACAGGTAGCGACACCACCATTTCGCAAGACATACTTCTGAATTATATCGGCACCATTTCAGGAACATTAACGCTTACAAACGGCGACCCGGCAGCTTATGCGAAAGTGCAGATTTTCAAAGGGGATGAGTATGTAACAAGTATTTATACCGATGAACTCGGTCGTGTAAACGCACTGGTTCGTGAAGCCGGAACCTACAGTTTCTACGCCGCTGTCGATGCTTGCATTTTCACTCCGCAGCTGAATGTAAATATCGCTACAGGAGGTGAAATAACGCTGAACATGACACCGGGCACGAAAAGCGTATCCGTTTCCTGCTCAGGACTTTCCGCAGGTACTGATCCGATTTATTATTCGATTGGTCGCGTTGATGCCGACGGATTCGTGATTGAATCTTTCAATGGCGAAACTGATACCAAAACGGGCTTTACAATCTCAGGTCTTATTGCCGGAAAGTATAAACTCATTGCTGCTTGTGGCGATTTTTACTCCGAAACCGAAATTGTCGTCACCGAATCTGGAAGTGTCAACGCATCTCTTTCATTCGTGCAAAAAGCCCGACTTGGAGTAACGGTATCTTTTCCGAGTGGTGCCGTCATGGATATTGAAGAAACCACCGGCTGGCTCTATGATTCGAGCAATAAACTGGTCGACTGGGTTTATGCCGACGAACATGGCTGCCTTGATTTCTCACTGCTTGACAGCGGCACTTATACGCTGATTGTTCTGAACGGCAAATACGTTCAAAAAACGACGATCACCATTGATTCGCTCAACAAATCCGCAGCGGTTACGCTTGCCGAAGCAACGGTAACGATTACGGGCAAAATCACTCTCGATGGTAATCCGACTGACAGCGGTGTCATTATGGTCGAAGACGAAAACGGTGTCATCGCCGGTCTCGCCTTCACCGATGCCGATGGCAATTTCGTTCTCTACGCTCTCGAAGCAACCGAATACACTCTCACCGCTTGGGCAGGCGATTCGGAGGAATACACCAGTACATTTACCGTTGTGGGCAATTCGCATGGAGTCGGGATGGTGAATGTTACAAGAACACCTGCTCCAATCTTTACAGTAACACCTGTTGAAGAACATCTTTTCCAGCAAGCGATAATGGCGGCTCCCCCCTCTGGCGGAACATCAATTTTCCAAAGGCAAAACACCATTAATTCTTTGCAAACGCAACTGAGCAATCTTGAGATACTTTGGTACAGCAAGAGACCTCATGATATTATCAATCCTTGTTCTTGCATTGCCTCACAGGCTAAAACATACAATAGACTTTTGCTTCATGTTGACTTTTATTTAGCAGATATACAAAACGAAGGTATTTACCAGCTTGAATATCTTCATGCTCAATCAAGAACACTTTTATTAGAAGTCTTTCAAGAAGTAACGAGAGCATTACCAATGATGGGCACGATATACGGTTTGCTCGTTGACATACCAAATTTGATTAGGGAAATTAGCAAGCTATCCTCTAACTTTGACCCTCGCTTGTTGTCTGATTTAGGTGCGTTCTTAAACGTTGCAAAAGATGTTATATCTACGCTGAACACTATTTTAAGTATTTCGATTATCGAATCTGGCAACTTTATTGATGTTGCAGAGCTACTAGTACACCACTTGAACGAGCTTCAAAAACAAGCGTCGTATCTGCAAAAATCTATCATGGGTAATATTCTATCACCTAGACTTACCGATATCCAAAAGCATTCAAGGGTTGACAAATTGAACTCTGTCCTAAAGACGTTGCCAAATGCGTCGTTACTAAAAACAGCTACCAAAATAGTAAACGTATTGCCAATTATTGGATCAGTTTTATCTGGGTACGACCTCGGAAGAAGTATAGCATCATATTTTCAAAAAGTCCGTGAGTTTGAGGCATTAGTCAGAAGCACACAACAGGACATTACCCAATGTGAAAAAACAATAAATGATGTATTGAGAAAGAAAGCCCCCGTCTGCACCTGCGGCACCACTCCGCCGCCGAAGAACGGACCGGAACAGCAGAAAAATTCGTGGGTTCCTACCTCAACCGACCCGAACGAAATCGCCGGTCCCATCGGGCACGATTTCCAGACAATCGATACAGGAACGCCAGACGAACCGTATTTGGTCATTACCTCGCCAAACTGGATCGCAAGTGGTGTCGATCAAAATTTCACCATCTATTTCGAGAACAAAGCCACCGCAACCGCAGCCGCGCAGGAAGTTTTCGTTACTCTCGTTATGCCTGACACATGGAACTGGGACACGTTCGTCCTCGAAGAAATCTGTATCGGCAACCAAATTTATAACGAAATGGTCGGCGAAACAGACGGCATTTGGTATTTGCAACAAAACTCAACCGGCGAGCAAATCATGGTGTCATTTACAATGAATGAAGAAACCGGTATGCTTGATTGGTACTTGCGTTCCTATGTTTCCAGCACTTACGACCATTTCCCGGCAAGTGCGTATGGTGGTTTCTTGTTACCAAACGATTCAACTGGTCGTGGCGAAGGTTATGTCAAGTTTGGTGTCAAACTCCTTG
>JBOFQC010001006.1:0-5570 GCA_051660725.1 Thermoguttaceae bacterium | reverse complement strand
AGCAGTTTTGTTTTCGTGTTTGTTAATTCAAAACAACACGGCAAACGCAGAGCAAAAAACAAACGGCACACAGGACGAAGTACGTGCGTTGCTTCTCGAAGATGTCACTTCGATTATTCCAAGTGGCAGTCCCGGGCCGGTTTGCGTGTTCGGTGACACCGCTTTTCCAGTCGTCGTCGGACGCTCCGGCAGAAACCAAGGGGTGCTCATTGCCGCCGCCGTTGTGGAAAACAGCACAGACAAACAAGGACGCATAATAGCTTTTGGACACACAGGTTACATTGATCCGGCAACGTTTAAAGACGACAAATCGACCTCACGATTTTTCGAAAACGCACTCCGCTGGGTTTCGCAGTACTCCGCAAAACCGGGAACCGCGAAACCGGAAATTGGCGTGTACCGTAACAACGAACTAGTGAATTATCTTGAGAGTGAAGGAAAGATTTGCAGCGTAAAAGAACTTGCAAACTTTGACAATCTTGACGGTATCAAGTGCGTATGTGTTTCCGCTCACGCAATTGGTCCGAAAGAAATCGAGCAGCTTCAAAATTACGTCAAAACCGGCGGCGGACTTATAATCACCGGGCTCGGCTGGGGATGGCAGCAAGTAAATCCCGGCAAAACACTGCAAAACGATTTCGCAGGAAACAAGTTGCTCGGACCGTTCGGAATCGTGTGGGCTGACGGTTTTTTAGACACCGGAAGACGAGGTGTTTATGACGCCACAACACAAATCAGTCCGTATTCACATGCGAAAACAGCTTACGACGCGGTAAAAAAAGAAATTGACGCCGCTTCGAAAACCGGTAATTCAGCTGATGCAGACAAAGAAAAACAAACGCTTTCTGTTGCTGAACTTGCGCAGATTTCTTACACGCTTCAAATGGCAATGTCCGAGCTGCCTGAAAGTGGTACCACTTCGGCTGCGTATGGTTTTCCAAAACTTGTGCCGGTTGCAAATGAGCAGATTATCATCTCCGCAAACGAACCGGTAACCGAGTCGGATATTCTGAAGCGTTTGGTAATAACCGACCAGGCCGCGAAGTACCGCCAAGCTGTTTCGCAGTTGGAAAAAGCGGATTCCCTTGAAGCCGAAAAAACAATCATCACGGATTCATTAACGGCAAATCCAAGCGGCTCAGTTTTCCCCGGCCCGGTGTCAAGTGACGCCAAACGGGTAACCAGAACCGTGAAAATTGACACCTCGGTACCAGATTGGCACAGCACCGGTCTTTACGCCGCACCGGGCGAAGTAATTACCGTGAAAATACCGGAATCCGCAGTTGCTGCGACAAGTGCAAACGCGAATGATGCACCGAACAGAGGCAGAAGACGTGGTGGTGTCGAGGGACTTTCGTTGCGGATTGGTAACCACACCGACACTATTTGGCATTTGAACAAATGGGAACGGTTCCCGGAAATTTCGTTTATGCGGACACTTAACCGCGAAAACACTGCTTTCGCAAATCCATTTGGAGGCTTGGTTTACGTCGTTGTTCCACGAAACAGCCGACTCGGTGAAATCGAGGTTGAAATTTCCGGTGCCGTTGAAGCACCGTTTTTCGAACTCGGCAAAACGACTAAAGAACAGTGGCAGACAATCCGCAAAAACCCGGCACCCTGGGCTGAACTTGCGACTAAAAAAATCGTCATTTCCGTGCCGTCTGAAGTGGTGCGTGAAATAAACGACCCCAGCGTAGTTCTGGAAAAATATTGGGACCCGACACTTGACGCAATTGCCGACTTTGCCGCTTGGGATAAAAATCGGCTCCGCCCGGAACGGATAACGCCGGACCAGCAAATTTCTGCCGGTTACATGCACAGCGGTTATCCAATCATGACGTTTCTTGACGTTAAAAAGAATTTCGTCGACGAAGATTTTACAAAGCGTGATAATTGGGGTTTTTTCCACGAAATCGGGCACAACCACCAGTCCGGCGATTGGACTTTTGACGGAACCGGCGAAGTAACGGTTAATTTCTTCTCCCTTTACTGCTATGAAAAAGTTCTTGGCGTGCCGATTGACCAGAGCCGCTCGGAAATGTATCCTGATAATCGTAAGAAAGCGTTTGATCGGTATATTCAGAACGGTAAAAAATACGAAGATTGGAAAAACGATCCGTTCCTTGCGCTGAGTATGTTCGTTGAATTACAGCAGGAATTCGGTTGGGAACCGTTTATTGCGATGATTGCTGAATTCCGTGATTTACCGCAAAACGAAAGGCCGAAAACCGATCTGGAAAAACGCCAGCAGTTCGTCAAACGGTTCTCGAAAGCGGCTGGTAAAGACATTACACCGGTGTTTCAAAAGTGGGGCATTCCGCTTGAATAACACCGGCAATATTTAAGCACAAGTTTAAACTTTTAGATTTATTTTTAACCAGAATTTTAATCATGACAAACGACAAAAAAATTTCACGCCGTAATCTTTTGGTAGCAGGAACCGCTGGCATTGCCGCAACGGCAATTGCAGGGGGCGGAGATATTCAAGCGCAGACGCGCGGAGCGGCCCGTACAAGACAGGCGGCTGCTCGTAAAGCTCCGACTTTTAAGAACGAACAGTTTTATGACAAAGACGGCAAATTCAACGAAGAAAAAGCCAAGGACGCAGTTGTTGAACTTTGCATGTATCACGGATACCCGATTTTTCCCGACTTCAAAGAAAAACTTTGGGTTTCCGACTACGGATGCGGCAAATTCGCCGATTTGGGACTCGCTTGTTATTCGTTTTGCAACCACGTAGACGGTGAATACAGTTATATGTTATCCGACCTGATTCTTTTACCTGGTCAGATGCTGCCGGAACATTGGCATGTCAAGCCGGAAAACACCCCGAACTGCGCACAAAAAGACGAAGGTTGGGCAATCCGCTGGGGACGCAGTTATGTTGTTGGCGAAGGTGAACCCAATTTGCCGAAAGAAGTTGTCGTGCCGAAATGTCACGCTGACGGTACGGTTACCGTTGAGCACTGTGTGGTTGCTGATCCTGGCACATTTGTTCCTCTTTCAAAGGTTGGGACCCGACATTGGCAGTTTGCCGGAAAAGAGGGCGTTATTCTCACCGAAGTTGCAAACGCTCATGATAACGCTTCCGTAAGACACACCGACCAAACCTGTAACGACACATTCCTGAAAGGATTGTAATATACCGTTAAACGGCATGGAGGTAACCTTGCCGTTCAGGTATTGTTAGCCGCCGACTTTAGGTCGGCGTTTTTTTGGTAGGCGACTTTCTCTGAAAGTAGCAAATCCCTTGCTCTTTCAGGGCGGCTATTGATTTTTCGATTCGTTACCCGGGGCATCGCTTGCTTTGCCCCGGGCCGTTATGTTATGCCACTTCGTGGCGAAAAAACTACAACGGCATTTACACAGAAAATTTTACCGCACCCAAAATTATCCTTATAACAAATACTACTGGAAATAAAATCCAAATGATATATAATATATTATGATATTATAAAGTTTTTGTTTCCAAATAGTTTTTCATGGCTTCATTTTTCTATAATGAAATAACATATACCGAAGCCGGTAGTGGCGGCGACCAGACGTCTAAGCCATCCTCCTATATAACTTATCAAGAATTCAATGTCTACAAAATCTTCTTCACAGCGTAAACCTTCAAACGCTCAGCAGACCAGTCAGACGTCGCAGATCAGTCAGACTTCGCAGACAAGTCAAAGTCAAACGTCGCAGACAGAGGTGGCGCACGCTAAAGTTATTTCGGAAAGACTCAAAAAACGTGCTTCTCAAGAATACGTTTTCTCATGGGGATGGTTTATATCAGGAGTAGTTGCGTTTGTTATTTTGTGCGCTTCGGCATACGGCATGAGAGCATGGAATATTGCGCACATGTCCGACAAGATTCTTTTGATTGCCAACAATCTTGAAGAGACAGGGGATACTAGAGAATCCCTGAAGGTTCTGTCATCTTTTCTTGAAGCGGAACCCGACAGTCCTAAGGTATGGGCCAGGCAGAGTGAATTACTCAACCAACTGTATATTACCAAAAATTTCAATTCGCTTGCAGAGCTTCGGAGTGCGATTTCGCAACAAAAAAAGGCACGTGCAAAAGTGTCAGATGCTGAATCTATTGGTATTCTTGAACGCATTTTGGACATGGAACTCGAACTCGCGCACTTTGATCAATCGGCTCTTATAAACGCGATGCTTGACGCACGTGATATTTTTCGTGAACATAAAGACAATCCGAAAGCTGTCCGAGTTCTGGCTCTGGGTAGTTATCTTCAGTTTCAAGCCGGTGCTTTGCCGCCAGCTGGTGATCCACCAATAGACAAGTGGCTTCAGGATGCGCTCGCATTAAATCCCGGCGACATTGAGGTTTCCATTGCTTTGGCGAATTTTATTATCAGCGCAAACACAAATTTACAACAACGTGTGACAAGCGAGAATCTGAGCGAAATGTCAAACGCACAGCGTGAAGCTGCGGCAATGAAAGTCATTGACCAAATGGTTGAATATAACCAAGACGATCCAAATGCGTACATAAAAAGATTTGAATTTCGATCACTCAATAGACTGTTACCGCCAGTCGGCGAAGATGTCGACAACGACATAAAAAAAGCAATTGAGCTTGACCCAACCTCTCCTTCCGGCTTGTGTTTGGCAGGTATACAACTCTTTCAGTCCGCTGTTTTGGCCAAGCAGAACGGAAATCAGGAGTTGTCTCAAAAGTTAAGAGGTGAGTCGCTTGAGTTCTTTGAAAAATCGATTCTTGCCAATCCCAAGTCAGAGATTAGCTACCAGAAACTCGGAGATATGTACTTCGACGAAAAACAACTCGACAAAGCTGTCGAAATCTGGGAGCAAGGCAGGAAAGCTCTTTTGCCAAGCGTAAGTGAAGAAATTAATGGTAGGCTAACACTATCTGCTATTGATGCCAAAGATTACAAAAAAACATTGCAATTGTTGACCGAACTTCAAAATTACGCCTTTCAAATGTCTGTTCGAGGAGCTTCGCAACGAGACACGGACAAAATAATTCGTCTTGGAAAATTGTTGACTGCACAAATGTATTTGGCACAACGCAACGAAGCTATCACGGAACGGGATGCAGCTGTTAAGGAAAGACAGGATAATCAAAAATTAGCTCCGGAAAAAATTACTGAATTGGAAGAGACGATCAACAAAAAAAACGACTCTTCACTTGTTTTGGCAAGTAACGCACGAGAAGTGTTGTCTGACGCTCTGACTAATCTTTCAGAACGGGATTACAGCACTAACGGTGCGACAATATTATCGCGTCTGGAAGGTGACAGTTTTATAAATTTAGGCAGATTGGATGCTGAAAACGGTGCTTGGGACCTCGCTTCCACAGCATTCCAGAAAGCGATGCGTTATCCGCACACTATGTCAGTTGCCACACTTCTGGCAGCAAGAGCACAAGAACAAATAAGTGGGCCTGATGTTTCATTGGCATTTCTTCGTAAAAGTGTAAGTAATGCGTCCAATGACCCGGCAACTCGTTTCGCTTATGTTTCTCTATTGTACAATCAGGAAATGAACAAAAAAGAACCTTCTACTCGAAACTACGACTTGGTAGAGTCTGAACT
>JBOFQC010001005.1:0-12228 GCA_051660725.1 Thermoguttaceae bacterium | reverse complement strand
CGGTGAGTTTGTGGTTCAGGATTGCGACTTTCATCTGCTCGAACGCTTCGCAAAGGTCGCTTGGCAATTCCTTGACGGCGTTGAGTTTCGTAAGCACTTCGCCGGTGGAAAGGATTTCGTCGTCCGATTCGTCTGACTTGAATGCGTCTTTTTTCGATTTTTTCTTCGGTTGTGAGTCGTCGTCAACATCGAACGGTGCATCGGCGTCAAATTCGCTCACACCGGAACCAGTCGAGCTTATTGGACTGTCCTTACCTTGAATAACCGAACGGGAATCGTTGAACGGATTAATATCTTCATCCATTTCCGCTGTTATAACGTCCTGTTCTCGCGGCTTCATATCAGCTGGGGCACCGAGGGTTTCCCAGCGTGTGATTCGCATATTCGCTACAGACCACCCATTTTGTACAGCGCCTTCGAGCCACATATCGGCTTCGTCCCAATCGAGTGCGGCCTGGAAATGCGACCAGAAAAGAGTCGGGTACGCCGTTCTGTTATCACCGAAACGTTCGTAAACACGTCGAAGACGTCCAACGTGCTGCGGCGAAACATTTCCGACACGGCGAGCCCACGATTCATCAGAATATGCGGAATTCGGCAGGCCCGCTTCCTGCAAACGGGTGCGCCAACGGTAAATCAACTCACCTTTGTCCCAATTTGTGCGGCTGATAAGCCGGTTCCAAAGTCCAATCGACTCGGCAGAAAGCTCTTCCGCGAGTGGTGAATTTTCATCTGTTGAATCGAGTACCGCCGAGATTTCGTCGTATGCGTCCATTTTTGTTGAGCAGGGTAGTGAACATTTGGGCGAAAAACAGTCCGGCAACGCTTGCCGGAGAGTAATTATTTTATAAGCCTTGGTCGAAAAAAAAAGCCCCGCCGCAGGAACAGGAAAGGTTTTCTTCTTGTCCAGAAGGTAGTGTTATACAAGTAGAAATAACTGTATAAATAACAGTATGACATTAAAATTCAACTGATTCGAGGAATTTCAAACTCTGGGGAATCTGTTCGAGGACGTCTTCGCTTTCGTCTTCAATTGCGTAATGTTTCACACCGACTTCCTGAGCTGCTTTCAGCACGGCAGGATAATCCACTTGGCCGGAGCCGAGAGCAACGTCATTTTTGGTGTCGGTTCCACCACTTAAGTCGCCTTTAACCCCTTTTTTCAGGTCTTTCAGGTGCATAAGAGCCCAGCGATTCGGATACTTTTTTAACAATTTTACTGGGTCCTGACCTGGGTGTACCGTCCAAAGCACGTCCATTTCGTATTTGACGAGTTCCGGATCGGTTTTTTGTAAAAGCAGGTCGAACAAAGTTTCGTCATCTTTGTTGTTTCCCTTGTACGGCTGGAATTCATATCCGTGATTGTGGTAAAAGAAAATCAAGTCGTTTTCTTTCAACGTTTTGCCGATTTTGTTGAAATTTTCAGCAATTTCAAGCGTTTGCTTTTCGTCTAGCGGTGAATTATGGGGAGCCCAAGCAACGCCAACGTATTTAATACCGAAAAATTTTGCCTCGTCAATTACTTTTTCAGGGTTTTTGAGCAAATCATCGTAACCCGCGTGGGCGCCAACCGGTTTCAGATCACGTTTTGCAAGAGCGGCTTTCATTTCTTCTTTTGTTAAGCCGTAATGGTTGCCGATTCCGATTTGCACTTCTTTGAACCCTTGTTTCTTTACATAATCGAGCGCAGCATCTGCGTCTTTGGGAATTTGGTTACGTAGAGAATAAAGCTGTAAACCAACAGGGCCGTGAAACGATTTGCTGGTTCCGACTTCTTTTGTTTCAGCGGCAAAAGAAAGAACCGAGACCAAAAACAACCCGAGACAAAAAAATGGTAAAAATACTCTTTTCATAATTGTTCTTGAGTTAGAAGGTTCAAATTTTTTGTAAACGTCAGTGATTACAGTATATCTTTTGAACAAACCAATTTCAATAGACGCGCCGATTCACACAAATGTGGGGTATTGTTGGCAAAGATATTAAGCCAAAAAATTCGAAATAGCGGACAACGCCAAGCAGGGCTCGGCGGCTAACGGGCTGCTAACAGATATTTACTGCACCCGCAAATGTGTGTGGCATATCCACAAACATTGACAAAATCTTACTACTTTCTACAATGAGTAAGTGTAGTTGGTATATCATTATAATATTATCTGTTAACCAAAAAAAATAAATGCTTTGGGAAGTTGAAATTCGTCCCGTAGACGGACGTCCAGACGTTCACGGTTTGGCGGTTGCTCAAGACGCCGCTGATCTTGGTCTTTCAAAAACAATCTCTGCAAGGTCTGCGCACGGATTCCTTATTCAGTGCGATTTAGACGAAGCGCAACTGCGTAAAATCGCGGATAATCTGCTTACCGACACAGTTGTTGAACAGGCGGAAATTTCAAAAGTCGTGCCCGGCGACGCGGTTTGTCATACATGCAAAAACGGCTCTGCTGAAAGCGAACGGCTTGTTTATGTGCTTCCGAAACCAGGCGTTACCGACCCCGGTGCCGAAAGTGCCAAAAAAGCTATCAACGACCTGAAACCGCTCTTGGGAACCGATCCAAGCAAGAGAATCGAAGCGGTCAGGACTTTCAAAAAATACTGGATTCGTGGCGTTGACGACTCCGGACTGGAGCGGCTCAGCACAAAACTTTTGGCAAACGAAGCAATTGAACAGGTAGTTTACGGCGACTTGGATTTCGACCACTTAAGTCTCGGAAGTCCGTACAAATTCGAACTCGTTACGGTTCCGATTCGGAGCATGAACGACGACGAACTAATGGTGCTGAGCAAAAAGGGCCAACTTTACCTTTCGCTTACGGAAATGCAGACTATTAAAGCGTTTTTCGAAAAGCAGCAGCGTGACCCAACTGACGTGGAACTCGAAACCGTTGCCCAAACCTGGAGCGAACACTGCTCGCACAAAACATTGGCCGGACGAATCGAATACACCGGACCGGAAGGGACCCGAAAGTTCCAAAACATGTTAAAAGAGACGATTTTTGCCGCAACGGTACAAATTCGCCAGCAGTGGAAATCGGAAAACAGACCGGACCTTTGCGTCAGCGTTTTCGCCGACAATGCTGGCGTTGTCCGCTTTGACGACGAATATAACGTCTGTTTCAAAGTCGAAACGCACAATCACCCGTCTGCTTTGGAACCTTACGGCGGCGCAAACACCGGGCTCGGCGGCGTTATCCGTGACCCAATGGGAACCGGTATGGGTGCGAAACCGATTTGCAGTACTGACGTTTTCTGTTTTGCCCCGCCGGATGTTTCAACCGACGAGTTGCCAAGCGGCGTACTTCACCCACGCAGAATTATGCGGGGCGTTGTTGCCGGTGTGCGGGATTACGGTAACCGAATGGGAATTCCAACCGTGAACGGAGCGGTTTATTTTGATCGGAGATACCTCGGGAATCCGTTAGTTTTCTGCGGAAACGTTGGTATTCTTCCGCACAGTATGTCTTTTAAGGACGCGAAACCAAACGATTTAATCGTCGCAATTGGTGGCAGAACCGGACGTGACGGAATTCATGGTGCAACTTTTAGCAGTGCCGAGCTTACAAGTGAAAGCGAAACACTTTCCGGCGGTGCGGTGCAAATTGGAAACGCGATTACCGAAAAAATGGTGCTCGACGTGATGCTTGAAGCACGTGACCGAGGCCTGTATAACGCCGTCACTGACTGCGGAGCGGGCGGTTTCTCAAGTGCTGTTGGTGAAATGGGCGAAAAAATCGGTGCAGTTGTCGAACTCGAAAAAATTCCGCTCAAATACGAAGGGCTTTCGTACACTGAAATGTGGATTTCGGAAGCGCAGGAAAGAATGGTTTTCGCAGTTTCGCCCGAAAAATGGGAAGAACTCAAGCAGTTATGCGAAAGCGAAGACGTTGAAGCAACGGTTATCGGCGCATTTAAACCGACTGGCCGCCTGCAACTTATGTACAACGGCAAGCAGGTAGCGGACCTTGAAATGTCGTTTTTGCATGACGGCAGGCCGCCGGTTGTGCGAAGTGCGGTTTATAATCCCCCGAAACCGGGTCCGCTAACATTGTCGGCTCCGAAAGTCGAGGATTTCTTCGCAATTCTTTCGTCTTTGAATGTCGCGAGTAAACATTGGATTATTCGGCAATACGACCACGAAGTACAAGCGGGCAGCATTGTGAAACCGCTGCTCGGTGTTGAAAATGACGGGCCCGGCGATGCGGCAGTTGTGCGTCCCCGACTCGGTTCGAAACGAGGAATTGCAATTTCGTGCGGCATGAATCCGTGTTACGGCGATTTCGACACGTACCAAATGGCTGCGTCCGCAATTGACGAAGCAGTAAGAAATTGCGTTGCGGTTGGTGCCGACCCGGCTACAATTGCGATTCTCGACAATTTCTGCTGGGGAAACACAGACCGCCCGGAAACGCTCGGTTCGCTTGTTCGCAGTGCAATTGCCTGTTATGACGTCGCAACGGGATTACAAATGCCTTTCATAAGTGGTAAAGATAGTTTGAATAACGAGTTCAGACCGGAGGGTGCTGCGGAACCGATTTCCATTCCCGCTTCGCTTTTAATCAGCGCAATGGGGCAGATAGAAGATATTTCGCTCTGCAAAACAATGGATTTCAAAACGTCTGGCAATTTCATTTACCAGATTGGCATTACGAAAAACGAACTTGGCGGTTCGCACTGGGCAAAAGTCCGAAATGCGGACTGCGCTTCGGTACCGCTTGCCGGGCAGGTTCCAACCGTTGACGTGCCAACAGCGAAGAAAACATTTGAAACGCTTCACCGTGCGATTTGCGGCAATTTTGTCAGGTCAGTTCACGACTTAAGTGAAGGTGGGCTTGCAACAGCGGTTGCGGAGTCTTGCTTTGCTGGTGGACTTGGTGCTAAAATATCACTTAAGCCGCTTGAAAAAGCGTTTGAAAATGAACTCGCGGATCCGACACTTTCAGCTGAATCGAAGCAAACAATTTTACTTTTCAGCGAGTCGAACAGTAGATTCCTGTGCGAAGTCACGCCGGAAAACGCAGCTGCTTTTGAATCTTTGTTTGCTGATGCTGCGATTTCGTGCGTCAAAGTTGGTGAAGTTACCGCTAATAAAACGCTTGTGATTGATTCGCTGTTTGAACTTGACGTACAAAAACTCAAAGATGCCTGGCTTAAGCCACTTAATTGGTAAGGTGTCACGGTGTTGCACATCTGATACTAGTTAGCCCTGGAGCCCTGCTCCGGGGAGTACATCGCCGAGCAGGGCTAGGCGGCGAACATGCAAAAATTTCCTGACGCTAAGTATTAAGTTACTGTTTTCGTATACTTAGATAAATAATACGAGTAAAAAAATGTCAAACCAATGTATCAATTCCAGACAACTGTAACACAAGACGGGATGATACCAACTCCGCTCCCGCAGGAGTTTTTGCGGTGTGCCGATTTTTTACTTACTCAACCGTTATCAGAAATTATCGGTGATAAAAAACCAATTGCGTCAATTGACGAACTTTCCTCCAAAGAACAATTGTGGGAAAACGAGAGTGATTTGTTAAGTTTTTTAGATGCAATTGGCAGAAAACCCGAACAATTACTGATTTCTTGAATTTCTGAACACCAACCAATCCAAAAGCGTATGCTCGTAAAACTGAACACATTTTCGCTGCAGGGAATTACTGCTGTTCCGGTTGAAGTCGAAGTGGACGTTGCTAAAACCGGTCAGCCAAAAACGACAATTGTCGGACTGCCGGAAGCTGTTGTTCGGGAAAGTGCTCATCGGGTTGAGCGGGCAATTGAAAATTCCGGGTTCCGTAATCCGAGGCACCGAGTCGTAATCAATCTTGCACCGGCAGATTTACCGAAACAGGCGGCGTCATTTGATTTGCCGATTTCGCTTGGACTGCTAATGGCGAGCGAGCAGTTTTCAACTGAAATACTGGCGGATTACGCCGTGGTCGGTGAACTTGCGCTTGACGGTTCGACCAGACCGACGAAAGGCATTCTGTCCGTTGCACTTGCAACCGCGAAACAACACGGATTAAGGGGAATAATTGTTCCGGCAGAGAATGCCGCCGAGGCCGCCGTTGTCGAAGAAATCGAGGTGATTCCGGTAACGAGTTTGTCGCAAGCAGTCGGATTTCTTACGCAGGAAATAGAGATCGAACCATTTCCGGCACTTGGAACCGACGATTTTAATAAAATGTCGGAGTACGACATTGATTTTTCAGACGTTCGCGGTCAGGAATCGGCAAAACGAGCAATGACAGTTGCCGCTGCGGGCGGCCACAACGTGCTGATGATCGGGCCGCCCGGAACTGGTAAAACAATGTTGGCAAAACGGTTTCGGACAATTTTGCCGCGACTTTCGCTTGCCGAATCGCTTGAAACAACGCAGGTGTATAGCGTTCTCGGTTACACGAAAAAAGATACGCCGCTTTGTGCTACGAGGCCCTTTCGGGAACCGCACCATACAATCAGCGAGGCGGGACTTGTCGGAGGTGGGTCGCCGCCCGCGCCCGGTGAAATCAGCTTGGCTCACAACGGCGTTTTGTTTCTCGACGAATTGCCCGAATTCAATCGCCGTACTCTCGAAGTGCTCCGTCAACCGCTCGAAGACGGAAAGGTTACCATTTCAAGAGCGTCTCAGTCGAGTACTTTTCCGGCAAATTTCATTTTAATTGCAGCGTTGAATCCGTGTCCGTGCGGTTACAGAAATGACCCGAGACGTGAATGTCACTGCCAGCAGATGCAAATTGAACGGTACATGGCCAGACTAAGCGGACCGTTGCTTGACCGAATTGATATTCATATTGAAGTGCCGCCGGTTGATTACGAAGAACTTTCTTCGCGTGCCGCTGGTACCAGCAGTGCCGACATGCTAAAATCGGTTAATGACACCAGAAGAATCCAAACGAAGCGGTTCGAAAATAATCTGCGAGTAAAAGTCAACGCGGAAATGTCACACCGTCAAATCGTAAGTCACTGCACAATAGATGAAACCGGTCACAGAATCCTGAAAAAAGCAATGGAAGAGTTCGGCCTTTCTGCAAGGGCGCATGACAAGATTCTGCGGATAGCGAGAACAATTGCCGACCTTGAATTTTCTGAAAACATAACACCGCCGCATCTCTACGAAGCGATTACGTACCGCACACTGGACCGTAAACTTTGGACTTAAAGCCATAATAATTGTTAGCCCCGGAGCCCTGCTCGGCGATGTACTCCCCGGAGCAGGGCTCTGGGGCTAACTCTTGACACCACCCATTTCCCAATAATCGACATGAAAGCTATCACAATTGCGAGTTGTTTTGTTTTTTTGCTTTTTGCCGTAACCACTTTTGCGCAAGATTCCGTGCCTAAAGAACTTGACGAATACATTGCCTTACCGGATGATTCATACACTTGGAAAATCATTGAAAAAAATTCCCAGGATGATAAAAATTCGTATTTAATCGAACTCACATCACAAACGTGGCAGGGTATCGTTTGGCAACACCACATGTACTTGGTTGAACCTGCGAATCTGGTGTCAAAAGACGGCTGCATTCTTTTCATAACCGGCGGAGCAATTGGTCGGACTCCTAAAGCTACTGACTTTATAATGGCTGACACCGTTGCTTCAATTAGCGGCGCACCGGTTGCATTGCTATTTCAAGTGCCAAACCAACCGCTTCTCGGCGATTATTACGAAGATGCACTTATCGGCGAAACCCTATTAAAAGCCAAAGCAACGAAAGACACCACTTGGCCGCTGCTTTTCCCAATGGCGAAAAGCGCTGTTCGCGGAATGGACGCTGCTACAGAGGTAATCAAGCAGGAACGAGACCGTGACATTTCAAAATTCGTTGTAACCGGTGCCTCGAAACGTGGTTGGACGACTTGGTTGACCGCTGCAACACAAGATAAACGAGTGATTGCAATTGCGCCAATTGTAATCGATACGCTTAACATGTCTGCACAAATGAAATACCAACTGGAAACCTGGGGTGCGTTCAGTGAAAGTATTGGCGATTACACCAGCCGAAACCTCGTTCAGGAAATTCTTATTGATGACGAAAACGCAAGCGGGTTTTCTCCCGAGGAAATCGAGTTTAACAAACGGCTTTGGAAAATGATTGATCCGTATTCGTACCGTGAACGTGTCACTGTACCGAAATACCTGATTCACGGCACAAACGATCCGTACTGGACAGTTGACGCCACGAAGCATTATTGGGACGACTTAACTGGTGTCAAATATATTTTGACGCTGCCAAATGCCGGGCACGGACTTGATAACCAGCAGCCGAAAGCACTAATGTGCCTTGCGGCTTACGCAAAAAATGCTTTCGCATCTGGAAATTGGCCGAAAATGGAGTGGAGCCGAAACGAAACAGATGACGCTTACTCGGTTTCAGTCACGACAAATTGTTCGCTGAAAGGTATCAAAATCTGGTCGGCTAAAAGCGAAACGAAAGATTTTCGCAATTCCAAATGGGAAGGCGCGAAAGTTAATGTAATCGGGAACAATAAAGACGCTGATATCACGTTGGCCACAACTGTACCAAAGCCGAAATCTGGTCACATTGCGTACTATGTGGAAATTGAAACCGAGCTGCAAGGGGTGCCGTGTTCGTTCACGACACAGGTCTGGAGGGATTAATGCCGAGTTCGATCACAACTCGTCAAGTTGGTGTCATTGGCGGCGGAGTAATGGGGATCGCAATTGCCGCAACTTTGCTCAAAAGCGGCATAAATGTAGTTCTCTGCGACACTTCCGCTGACGTTCTTGCTGCCGCACCGAAAAGAATCGAAGCCGAACTCGAACAGCAAGGTTGCCACGTATGCTATTCGGAAATTCGGTTCGTGAACGATTTGACGGGTTTATGCAGCTGCGATTTTTTAATCGAATCAATTCCAGAAAAATTAAAGCTGAAGCAAAAACTTAACCTTAAACTGGAAGAACTCGGTTACACCGGACCAATTCTTTCTAACACTTCTACAATTCAGATTTCGAAACTTGCCGAACCGTTGGCAGACAAGTTGAGGTTCTGCGGTTTCCATTTCTTTCATCCGGTTCGCAAGCGTTCACTGATTGAAATTATACGTGGCACCAATACAAGCGAAGAAACGGTCAGCCGGGTTGTAGAGCTGGCACACGCAATTGAAAAAACGCCAATTACGGTGTCAGACGGACCGGGATTTCTCGTAAACAGGATTCTGAACCCGTTACTAAGTGAAGCACTCGCTTTGTTTGAAGAAGGGGTGTCAATTTCGAGAATCGACAACGCGGCAAAAAATTTCGGTATGCAAATGGGACCGATACGTATAATCGACGAGATTGGTTTCGACGTAACAGTCCACGCAGGTTGGGTGCTAAGCAAAGCGTTTCCGCAGCGGTCTTACATCACAACTCTTTTGCTTGACTTGATTAATAACGGCAGACTCGGACGCAAAAACGGTCTCGGTTTTTACAAATACACAAGTGAAGTTTCGTGGGACAGTGAGGGCACGCCTGACACCGCGCTTGAGAAAGAAGCGAACAACAAAATCTCTGACGACGAAATAACACATCGGCTCTTCTTGCCGATGTTTTGTGAATCGATTAGAGTCGTGGAAGACGGCGTCATAAATCATTTTCACGAAGCCGATACCGCAGCCGTACTCGGACTTGGATTTCCGACTGAACATGGCGGTCCATTTAATTGGGGCAAAAATGTTATTGGTTTATCAAACGTAATCGCCCGGCTTGAGTCGCTCCAAAACCGTTTCGGCAACCGTTTCGAAGCTCCGAGAACGCTATTGATTCTGGCAAAAGAAAAAGAAAGAAACGAATTGTAACGTGAACTGTTACCACAATTGGCCATTTATATCATTTACCCCGTGACGTCAATATTCTCGCCAATGCCTTCTGTTTTTCCACCGCGTGGTGCCGCTTCCAACGCTGAATCAAGCAAGCCAATAATAGCTTCGCCAATTGATTTCTCAACGCTGAGTGTCTTTTTCATAACCGACATTTGAACTTTGAGTGCGGTCATTTCCTGCTGCATTGCAGATGCTGATGCTACGTCCATTATTTGTCTCCTGATGGGTTTAGACTTTAGGCTTCTGATGTCTAACGTCTTGTATACAAATTATTTCTACTGAATTCCCTTGAATTCCAATTCGTTTTTAAAATGGTTTACAAAATATTTTGGTGATTTGGCGAATTGCTCGAATTCGTCTTCGTTGAAATAAAAAAGTTCGTTAGTTTCTGCGGCACACGTAATCTTTAGGGCGTCAGACCAATCATTTTTTACACAGTCGAGAATCTGGTTCGCAAAAATATCGTAAACCAAATTGCAGTCGCTCGGTAAAACCTTCATTGAACCGGCGTCATTACCTGCGTCGTTTCTTACAAGTTGTTCCGTTTGAACATGTAACAAGGCGGTCAACTCGACGCGAATTGGCATCATGTCTTGCGACCAATCAGAAATAACCGCCAATTTCGGCTTGCACTTGGTAAGCACTTCCCTTGCTCCGAGATATCCGAGGTGTCCGACAGCGGCGTTTTCAGCCAATTCCGTGCTGCTTAATGTTGTCGTGGTGTTAATATAATCAAATTCGTTTTTGACCAGAACTGGTTTCGTGTCTACTCCAACGCTGCCGCTTTTGTCGAACTTGATATTCATACGCCCAATGCTAAGCACCATTAAGTCCGCGTCGGCAACCCCTTCGTTGACGTAGCGGTCAGAAATTATACGTTCGACTTGGTTCTTATCGGTTACATGCACGATTTTCCCGTCCGTTGCGTCAAAAAAGAACGAAATCGGAAACAGGCCCGTGTTGCTGGTGTAAACGATTTTTTTACTCGTAACACCGGAAGTGTTTTCAGCGGTTGTGTTTTGTGGTGCGACACCATTCTTGTCTTCAAGCGTGAAACATATCCCGACAGATTGATCAACCGACTTAAGTTCCTGGTGGTACGCTGAAATCGCTTTGATTTTTCCGCCGCCGAGCAGGTCGTAAATTGCCCCGGTGTGTAACGTCATGTAACCTTCAGCAAACGATTTGTCATTCAAATCGAGAATGTTCGAAAGTTTTTGAATTGCTCCCAAATTCAAGAAAAACCGAACATTTTTAGCAAGTCCGGCCCGTAACAGCAAAGACCGGATAAGCTCGACCTGAGCAATGTTTGACTCGTTATCATTGGTAATCACAACATTACGCACATCGGCAAGCGAACCGCCGAATCTTATGAAATTCTGCAAAAATTCGTCGCCGGGATCAATAATCGTGCCAGCTCCGTGATTCCAGAGGAAATGTCCGCCGCCGCTGTACCCAAGCGAGGAATTCACGTCATCCGCTGTTGTTATCGGTTTATGAAGAAAGAACCAGAGTGCACGATTTTTTGGTAGTCTTGATTCGCTCAGAAACCGTTTACGAAATTCCAAGTCGCAACGCTCTGAATTTTCCAGAGCCAAATTTTTCAACGCTTCAAGCGAAGCTTCGGCACTTACCGCTTTATTTTTATTATTTTTTTCCACGCCGTTTCCAACATTTTTTTCAAACTGAACCGCTTCCTGTTCCGAAATATCGGCGGGATTCTTGCCGCTGACGGTGTCATTATTTGCGCCATTATTTTTGACACCATTAACACTTACAGCGTTTCCATTCGTACCATTTTCGCTTACTGCATTTCCGTTCACACCGTTGCCATTTATCTCAACGGTGTTTCCGTTTACTGCATTGTTATTTACGCCGTTGTTTTGTTCGTTGATACCGTTTGCGCCGTTACCATCTCCGGCAGCGTTTGACCCTTTACCATTTAAGCCGTTACCTCCGAGTGGAACATCATCATCAATAACGACGCCATTCGATTCGTGATGTGGCGAATCATGATGTTCGAAATCGTCATGCTCGTGTAAATCTTCAGATTTTGTTTGTCCATCTCCCGAAGCAACGGGCGTGGTTTCAACAGAGGTGGTTTCAACCGTTGCGGATTCCGCGTGATGTTCGTCGTCTTCCGGCTTTAGCGGTTCTCCTGATAATTCCGAAAACAACGCATTCGATATCTTGGGCGGTGCAGGCGGATTCATTCCGTGAACTGCGGTTGGTTTGTAAACTTTGCCAACAAGTTTGTATATTTTTTCCCGATCCGATTCCCAGATGTCGGCACGCAAACTAACCGCTTTGTCGATGCATTCAACCGCTTTATCTGAATTGCCAAGTTTTTGTTCAGCGTAAGCAATTTCCACCCAAGAAGCTGAATCGCCGTTATTTGTCGCTTCAAGAGCCGCT
>JBOFQC010001004.1:0-1551 GCA_051660725.1 Thermoguttaceae bacterium | reverse complement strand
GGCCTGAATGTCACCACTTTGAATGTACCGTAACATATTCGGTATATCCATTTTGGCCGGACACGCGAATTGACACGGTGCGTAACAATCTCCAACGTGATCGCTAAGAAGTAGTTCAAGAGCGGTGCGTCTTAACGAATGTATTTCGTCGGTTTCACTTTCGACGCACATTCGGTCTATTACAACAGTTGCACATGCCGGGACAATTTTACCGCCGACCTTGACGGAACAGACGAGGCACGAAGTTGATGCCGTTGCATTTTTACAACTGCTGTTAAGAAAACAAAGAGTCGGTATTTCGATTCCCGATTGTATTGCAGCGTCGAGAATCGTTGCGCCGTCAGGCACAGTTGTCTGGATTCCGTCAATTGAAATGGAAGGCATTTGCTTTAGGTTTAAGGCAGGGCGGTGTCAGACAGCGAGCGTCTCTCATTCAGTACTGTTTACGGTCTTTTTGAAGACGGTTCACTAACAAGCAACGTCAAAGCTTCACGAACTCTTGCAATTTGTGACGGCGAAACCTTCATGTAGCGGTGTTTACCGTTTGCGTCCGGTTGGAAAGTGGTGTTACCTTTTTCATCGAGTACAACGGTTCCGGCTTCGGAGAGGTCGAAATAACCGCGGTCAGGCCTGACTGCATAAAGTGCGCTCGTCAAGTCGAAAGTCGGCTGATCGTTATCCAAACCCCGGTAGTGCATGTACGCTTCTTTGACCGGATGGTATTTAACATAATTGAAATCGTTTTTCATGCTAATCGAGGGATACTGTATACCATCTCCGATTTCAAAACCGCTTACAACCATTTCAGTTGGCCAATTGACGAACAAATTTTTTGCAGCAGGCAGGTCGTTTTCGATATTGTACTCGACGTGACCGTATTTGGCACCGGGCACACCGTCAAAAATTCCAGCCATGATAGAGAGCATTTTTACTTTTTTCTTGACTAAATCTTGGCCGGACAGGTCGGAAATGGCGTCCGGTTTGGTTTCCAGCAGACGTGCCAAGTTTGTGGAAAAACCGACCTGAACGATCACAACGGAGTTATCTTTTTCGGCAGCGAGAAGTTTACGAAGCAGTGAAACGGCTTCCGGCATTGCGGTTTTCGGTTCGACGTCATGAGGAAAAGCGGGCAATTGGTTTTCGTTCATTGTCATAACGACTTTTTTATTATACGCACCTTCTTCTTTTGTTGCGCCGTCGCGAACGGTTCCAATCGGAATGTTCGGCTTGTTATAAAAAGTATTAATCGCGTCTGTCATTGGTGCGGCATACGGATGATCTTTGGTAATGGTGACGCCGATGATTTTGCATTCACCGCGATTTGCCAGTGCGTGAAGAACCGCCAGAGCCATTACGTCATCCACATCGTTTCCGATATCTGTGTCGAAGATAACATGAACCGGCTCAGAACCTTGCGCAGCGGCTTGGGTTGGCGTTACGAGTGCGGCAACCATTACGATTAATAAAACCAAGCCTACGAATAACAGTGTTCGTTTCATAAGTACACCTATAATAAAGTAATCAATTAATAAATATGCCTGAAAAATCATA
>JBOFQC010001003.1:0-5838 GCA_051660725.1 Thermoguttaceae bacterium | reverse complement strand
CGATCACCTGCTTGTTGACGAATATCAGGACACTAATATGAGCCAATACCGTATTGTCAAAGGACTTGCATACGGTCACCGCAACCTTTGCGTTGTTGGTGATGACGACCAGTCGATTTACGGTTGGCGTGGTGCCGAGGTGTCACATATTCTGAATTTCAAAAAAGACTGGCCTGACGCCAAAGTAGTGAGACTTGAAACCAATTACCGAAGTACATCGCAAATTATTGATTGGGCGAACAAGTTGATCGTGTTCAATAAAGAGCGTCATCCGAAGTTGCTGAAGTGTTCTGCTTCTGGCGAACCGCCTCGTATTTTGCAGTGCAAGGACGGTGAAACGGAAGCGAAAACCGTTGTTGGCCAGATAAAATCGAGAATAACAGAGACGAGCCGCCAGCCACGTGATTTTGCGATTCTGTTTCGGACAAACGAGCAACCTAGAGCGTTCGAAATGGAAATGCGAGCAGCGAAAATTCCTTACGTGCTTATTGGCGGACAGTCGTTTTTCGACAAGAAAGAGGTTCGGGACATTCTCGCATACATGAAGGTTTTTCATAAGCCGAGCGATGAAATTTCGTTGCTTAGGATTATCAACACTCCGGCAAGGGGGATTGGCCAAACGAGTATTCAGAAGCTGGTAGAAGCGGCGGTGTCGCAGAAACGTCCTATTTGGGATTTGATTTCCAAAGGTGACGCCATTCTTGACACGTTTCCAACAAAAACGAGAGAGTCGCTTGTCAATTTTCACCAAATGATATCACAGCTTTCCCAGAAATTTCATAACGAATTCAGTGTAGATGCCATTAAAGATTTCATAAATGTGATCGGGTATCAGAACGAGATAAACCGCCAATATGCAAATCCGGAAGAGCGTAATTCCCGTTGGGATTCGGTTGGGGAAGTCATAAACGCCGCTGCCGCTTATGTTGACGAGACGAAAAACATGAGTGGTGCCACTACGTATGACACCATGAGACCGAATCTCCAGGGGTTTCTTGACAACACTTCGCTTGCAGGACCGGATTTTGGCAGTGACAATAAAAAAGAGATGCAACGAAACGCCGTTGTGTTAATGACGTTGCATTCGGCAAAGGGTCTTGAGTTTAATGAAGTGTACATGGTCGGACTCGAAGAAGGAATTTTGCCGCATCACCGGAGCATTGCGGACGACAACATACTTGCCGTTGACGAAGAGCGACGACTTGCTTACGTTGGTATCACACGTGCGCAACGTCGTTTGACACTTACACTTGCGCTCTCAAGGATGAAATGGGGCAAAGCCCGGCCAACGATACCGAGCAGATTTCTCTACGAAATAACGGGCCAAGCGGACAACCCGAATTACCAACGTGCTCTTCAAGGCAAAGAAGCTAAAAAGTAACACCTGCTCCGGCAGAAAAAAACGCTTGCTTGATTTTCTTGTGTAAAATCAGTAAAATATAATTGTTGCTGATTTTTCAAAACAAATTGCCCCGATGTCCAGAAGAAGTTTAACTGAGTCGTAACAGTCTTGAGTTTCACGTGTTGCGTAATAAACTTACCCAGAATTTTCGCAAAGCCGATACTCTTTACGTTAATAATATAATGGAAGACTTTTTGGAATCAAATAGTGCGTCATGCAAAATTGACACTTCACCGAATTGGCGTAAATCGCGTTGGATAACGTGGTCACTTCGAGTAGCAATTTGGCTGCAATTTTATATCCCCGCAATTTTTTGTGTTTATTTCGCTTTATATTACGCAACGGAACCAATACAAGGTGAAGGCTATTTCTTGAACTCAATTTTTGTTTATATAAGCATATACACCTTGATTTTCTTAGGAGTAATATACGTGTTTTTTAGTTTTATGCTTCTCGTATGTACGTTGGAAGGTGCTCTGACAGCAATAATTGCAATCAACATAATTCATTCGCTAATTTGGCTTGGCTTTTTTCTGATACCAATTACGCTTATTCGGTTGGCCATCCCAACGATTATTTATGCGGTAATCATAAATTGGCGGCGGCGTTCACAATTGCAGGCCCCTATATTTTCAATATTATGAAAAATAATTATGACGCTACTCCTTATCAAGAACGCCTGGTGAAAATTGGGATTTTCATTCAGTTTTATCTTGCAGCGATTGTTCACGTTATAACTTGGCTATTCATGGTTTACCTGTTATATTGTATGAAAAGTGATCCAGGGCATTCGTATAGATCAGGTGCGTTCTTAGAAGCAATTGTGTATGCCGGACTACCGATATCATTTGGTGTTTTGGTTGTTTTATATATTCTGTTTCGCCTGCTATTCAGGTTTCTGCATTTTTCTGGTGCCTTGGAAATCATAATTACCTTGAATATAATTCACGCAACGATTATGATGATGCTCATAATAACACCATTACGACTTTTGGTGCCAACGATACTTTATATTCTAGCTTACCGTGATTGCCTGAAAAATGACGCCGCGATAAACAACATGAATAACACCGAGATTTCTGAAAAAAATGTTGACTAGAATCTTGAATCGAATAAGGTTGAACTTGCGGGCAATCAAACTCGCGGTATCAGGTCGCTGGCTGCAAAGTAGTGATTACGCAAGCAGTTATGATGAAATTGCCGCTACTTACGACGAGAATTGGTTGAAACATTTGCATAGCACAACTGACGAATTTCACAAATTACTGCCTGATACCATCACCGGCGAAATTATTGAACTCGGATGTGGCAGTGGATATACGACGCAGCTCCTGCGAAAAAAATATCCTTCATCAAAACTAATCGCAGTTGACATTTCGCAACAAATGCTTGAACTTGCGAAAAATAAATTATCAAATTGTAATGAACAAGAAAATAAAAACAGCGAAGAAATTTGCAGCTTCGTGTGCCAAGACATGCTCGAATTTCTCAAAGGGCGTCGTGATGCCAGCGCAAGCCTGATTGTTTCGAGTTGGGCAATTGGTTACTCGAATCCAGCAGAAATAATCGCTGAAGCCAATCGCATTCTGACACCAGGCGGAAAACTCGCAGTGCTTGTAAACAGATTCGACACCATGCCAGCGGTTTTTAACGTTTTCAGACAGATAATGCGTGATAATCCGGGATTAATGCAAAAAGCGGTTTGGCCAATGTTTCCTAAAAACGCCCAGTCACTATCCAACCAATTACGCCACAACTCATTCAACGTTAAACATATAAGTGAAGGCGCTACATCGGTAACACCACCTGAGGGCAGCATGCGTATGAATTGGTTGCTTGGCACCGGTGTTCTTGCTGGTTTTGACAGTGTGTTACCGATACGTGATTCTGTTTTGCTGCAAGATGAATTCGGTGATGCTCTAAACAAACAATTCAGCGGCTGGGAACATCATTACATAATGTTTGTAGCAACAAATGAGAAGTGAATATATTCATGTGTTTTCTCCTCCAATAACATCAAACCAGAAATACAAAAATGAGAATTCAACAAATTTTACAACTGGTGAGAATTTTTTGTGATCGAAGAGTAACCGTGACGCCAAAGCGTGTGTTTAAGCAACTTCGCACAGAAGGCAAGCTCAAAGGTGAGGTGAGAAATAAACTTTCGCGTGGTTTTTTTCAACGCTTGTCTCAGCTACGTAATATTTCGCAACTCCTTGAAGGAGAGCATATTACAAAACATGAAAACCAATGGGTGCTGAACTCGTTCTTGCCGCCGTTTCCCGGACCGGCTTATGACCGGATGTTCGAAAACCTTCTTTCAGAAAAACGTTGGAATCCGGTGTCAGGATTCATTGCTGTAACATCCGAATGCCCCGCGAACTGCTGGCATTGCAGTTTAAAAAAGAGACCGGGCGGAACACTTCCAACAGAAACTTGGCGTGACGTCATTTCACAAATGCACAATCTGGGCGTGTCATTGTTCGGTATCACCGGCGGAGAGCCGCTAACAAGACCTGATCTTGCTGAACTTGTTCATGCTATCAAATCAGGCGGTGGTGAAGCGATGATTTTCACAAGTGGTTTCGGTATGACACCGGAGAAGGCGAATGAGTTAAAAACAGCCGGGCTTTGGGCCGTCTGCGTCAGTCTTGATAGAATTGATCCGCGAGAAGTGAATGCCATGCGGAATTATGATAAAATGTTTGAATCTGCTGTGAACACGCTTGAAATTGCCAAGAACGCCGGGCTATACACCTGCGTAAACTGTGTCGCCGACAAAAATAATGTCGAAAGTAAAATGTATCTTAAGTTGTACGACAAGGCGGTGTCACTGCGAGTCGACGAGTTCAGACTCATTGAACCAATGCGGTGCGGCAATCTTTTAGAGTCGGCTGATTCTACTTTTTTGACGCCTGATCAGATTTTGGAATTGCGTAAATTTCACCGTGACACCAACAAAAAGTTAAACGGAAGCAGTTACAGACGAAATGATGCAAAATATCCGACAAAAGTTTGTGCGTTCAATGAAATGGAAAGTCCCGAATTGTTTGGGTGTAGTGGAGGCACGAGACACCTGTTCATTGACGCCGCCGGTGAAGTTTGTCCGTGTGATTTCACACCACTTTCGTTTGGAAATATTCAGAATGAAAAACTTGACGTCATCTGGGATAGAATGAGTACGGCAATGAAACAGCCGAGGCGTCATTGCATGATTCAGAATCATTATGAAATAATTCATTCGTTTGTTCGTGACAAGCTCCCGGCTCCCGTTGAGTTGAGTTTGAAAGCCGCTGCCACGCTGCCAGATGAAGAATTACCAGATTTCGTAAAATGGTACGGACAATGAAGTTACAACTTATAATCCGGCAATAATATTTCAGTCGGCCTCGGATACTCCTTGGAGTACTTTTTCAAGTCGCTCGACTTCTTTCTGATTGTTTGTGTTTTTCATAAAAAGTACAGAACCGTCAGCAAGTCCAATATTGCAGCCGCCTTTGTGCCCGCTTCCTACTCCATAAATGTCTCGATTGACACCATTCTTTGCTTTGCTATACAGAATTTCTTGAGTCGGATCCATCCAGTTTATCGGCAAGGAGCGTTCAACAAGTATAACAGGATTCGGCCAATGCGATACTTCTGATGAACAGGTTTCGTTGTTGTTTGATTCTATTTTTGTTCCAACGATGAATGAATATCCGCATTGGTATTTTTGCTTGGAAAAGTCAAGCCGGAATTGATTTGTATCTTGCCGCTCAAGATTAAGCATGGATGTGGTGCCAATCAACAATTCGTTTGTAACATTACACTCCGGGCATGTAAAAACTGACACCTCCCTGTCATGAAACTGTTTGTTGTATTCGCTGTCCCAAGGCTCGTCGAGTTTAATTTCATCGTATAATGACTGTTCGTTAAGATACGGCAGGATAAGAACCCGCCAACTGTGAATCGGTTTGCCTGTGGTGTCAACTGTGTACGCAGGCGGAAACTTTCCGTATGTGTCTTTATAATGATGCAATGCGATAAGAATTTGCTTGATGTTACTTCTGCACCGCATGCTTTTTTCAGCTCCGCGCGGACTGCTAATTGCTGGCATTAGCAATGCGAGAATCCAGAGAAAAGCGAGGATAAATATAACTTTAGTCAAGCTTTTGCTTTTACTGGCACATGGCTTGGAAGTGTCACAAATAGCGGCGTCATAAGTTGAGAAAAAAATTGTCACAAGCCCGCCGGTAATTAATAGAAGCACGAATACTGTTTGAGTTGGTGATCGCAGGAAAAAATTGACCGCCAAAATTGTCAATAAAGAATACGGAAAAATAACCGTGAGTAAAAATAACCCGAGATACCACAAAAAAGCGTCGGTTCTTTTTTGCAGTAGCTGCCCCAGGCCGGGCAGTATAAAAGACAAAAAAGCCGGGAGAGTATTTCTGCCC
>JBOFQC010001002.1:0-2229 GCA_051660725.1 Thermoguttaceae bacterium | reverse complement strand
TATGCCAATGGATAAAATCCGCTCCGGTGTAGCGGCTGCGTCAAAACTACTTGCGGCTGACGAATCGGCGTTTTTGAACGCAGCTCGTGGGATAATGACAACTGACACCGTTGAGAAAACGGCGTCACGTACATTCGTGCTGCAAAATGGTACGGAGATTACACTTGCCGGGTTCTGCAAAGGTGCCGCAATGATTGCCCCGAATATGCGGACAATGCTTGCGCTGATAATGACCGATTTGGCTCTGGAGCCGGAACTTGCCCAAAAATTGATCAGCGAATCGGTTGAGGATTCGTTCAACTGTATTTCAGTTGACGGACACACCAGCCCTTCTGACACCGTGCTTTTAATGGCAAATGGTGCCGCGTTTTCCGGCGAATTGTCAAATGAAGACTTGGCGGTTATCAAAGCAAATCTGGTTTCGATTTGTCAGGAACTTGCGAAAAAAATCCCGGCAGACGGAGAAGGTGCGTCGCACTTGATTACAATTGACGTACTCGGATGCAAAGACCGGGAAAGCGCGAAAACAATTGCGAAAAAAATCGCGAATGATCCGCTTGTCAAGGCGGCAATATTCGGAGCCGACCCGAACTGGGGCCGGATTGTTTCAGCTGCCGGAACTGCCGAGATACCGTTTGACACGACAAAAGTCGGGCTATTTATTAACGGTGTCGAGCTGTTCCGTGACGGTACGCCAATTCCGTTTGACACCAAAGCGGTGTCAGATTCGATTCGTAATAATCGGGACACGCATTTCAAACTGTCTTTCGGAGAAGGTGACGCAGGCATTACATTCTGGACAACCGACCTGACGTGCGAATACGTCCGGCTGAACTCAGATTACACGACGTAATTCCTTGCGACGCTTCGACTTGCCCATTTAGTCCCGGTTCCTGGAACCGGGTTGTTTTCGCCTCTCTCAATAAAATTAATCTAAAATGAGCGAAACACAAGAAGCAATTGAGCGTACCAAGCAATTGATAGAAGATGTCAGTCTGGCCAATAAAAGTTCTATTCGATCATACTTTATACTTTTAGCGGCAGTGACGCTGCTTCCCTTATTCGGAGCAGTTGCACAACTAAGCTTGAAAGTGCCTGGTTACTGGATCGGTGCAAGTTGTCTCATAGTTTGTGTAATAATATACCTCGTTATTGTTGTCCGTATTGTCAAGCTATATCTGAAATCACGCGACGAGCAGAATAAACAATTACACGTTTTAGACACGGAGCCAACGACTGCAGCCGAGTATATTGAGCGGGGTGATGTTTTCTACGTTTTTATCGAGTTTGAGGCCGCGTTGTTGGATTACGAAGCTGCTTTGCATCTTGAGCCGGATAATCGTAAAGCTTTAAACAATTGCGTTGTTACGGCGATTGGAATCCCGAATAATGAAAAAGCGTTGGTTTATGCCGAAGCTTTAATTGAGAAAAACGACGCGGAGTACTCTCCGCAAGGGTATCATACTAAAGGAGCCGTTTTAAAAGAAACAAATGTGGAAATGGCTCTTAATTGTTATAGTAAAGCAATTGAACTAATGCCCGATTATCACGGCGCGGCATTTGATAAAGCCAGGTTACTACTGGAACTGAATCGACTTGCTGAATCCCGTGAAGCGTTGGAAGTCTGCTCGAAAATCGTTCAAGAATTGGTTAAGAAAAAAGAAGCATACACCGGTTTATCTGAGTTGCACGAATTGCATGGTATTTTGGCAATGAAACAGGCTGATTACGAAGCCGCGGTTTCAGCATTTTCGAAAGCGATTAAATTGGAACCGGAACAACACGATTACTACGAAATGCGAGCTGAAGCTTATGATAATCTTGGAAATTTTAAAAAAGCCGACGCAGACAGGAAAAAAGCGAAGGAGCTAAATTTTATTGACGATTGCGAATAATTTGAATAGGTTTGTTGAGTTTTACAGTTGGTTCACCTCTCCCCAACTAAAAATCTGAAACCTAACGTCTAAAGTCTAAAATCTAACGTCTAACGTCTTCATACACTTCCCGAATCTGTTTCGTCATGAAGTGGTGGTCGAACTGTTGTGCGAAAAGTTTTCGACCAGTTTCGCCCATTTGGCGTCGAAGCGGCTCGTTTTGGGCGAGTTCGATTATCCGATCAGCGAGTTCGTCAACGGATTTTGGCGGCACCAAAAAGCCGGTTTTGTTGTTAAGAACAACTTCTTTCGCTCCGTCAATGTCGTAGCTTATGACCGGTTTGCCGGAAAGAAG
>JBOFQC010001001.1:0-1554 GCA_051660725.1 Thermoguttaceae bacterium | reverse complement strand
CTTGATACCATACTATGGGAAGGTTATTTAAGAGTACGGCAAAAGACCCAGCCATAACGATGGGTAACGTCAGGGTAAGTCCGTTTCTGACGGCGGCAAGATAGGGGTTGGCCAAAAATGTTCGCATAACTCTATTCATTTATACGATCTCCACAGTAACACAAGTTTTTATTAAGTACATAGCTTATCACAATTTGCCTCAATTTTAAGGAGGCCGCGAGTACCGTCGCAGGGCAACAGCATTTACTTTTGAGGATTGAAGTATGACAATATCTTCATGATGAATATACAGCGATTGATCGAGACCCTAAGCAAAATAACTGACAGCAGGCGCCAGTGGGGCTATTTACGCCACAATCTGGTAGACATTTTAGTTATAGGTTTTTTAACTACGATATGCGGCGGCGAAGATTTTACAGATATGGAGGATTTTGGAATAGAACGACGCACATGGCTGGAAACATTCCTTGAACTACCCAATGGCATACCCGACAGCGATACATTTCGCCGAGTGTTTGAGCGAGTTGATCCACAAGAGCTCGCGGATAATTTGCGCGATTGGTTGGATATACACAGGGAACAACGTAGCGTTGTAAGTATTGATGGAAAAACAATTCGCGGCAGCAAAAGCGGAGCCCACAGAGCATACCATGTGGTGAGCGCGTTTGTGAGCGAGAATCGCATCACGCTTGGAGAAATCAAAACCAATGAAAAGTCCAATGAAATTACTGCTGTGCCTGAGCTTCTGGAAATGCTTTCACTTGAGGGGGCTATTGTGACAGCAGATGCGATGAGCTGTCAGACGAAGATTGCCGCTAAAATTACCGAGAAGCAAGCAGATTATGTAATTGGGTTGAAGGGCAATCAATCTGTATTACGAGACGATGTGGAGCTTTATTTTCGAGACTTTATGAAAGAGTTTGTTCACAGCAAAACACTGGAAAAAGGCCATGGCCGAATAGAGGAGCGCGAATATTTTCTTCTGACAGAGATAAACTGGTTACCGCAAAGGGCGGACTGGGTCAATTTGAATGCAATTGGTGCAGTGAAATCGACAGTGGAGGAAAAAGGAACGGTACGCACGGAAACACGTTTTTTCATCACATCGTTGACAACGGTGGAAGAGTTTGCTCGGTCGGTACGAGAACATTGGTGTATAGAAAATCAACTTCACTGGTGTTTGGACGTAATCTTTCGTGAGGACGCGGCGCGAGCAAGAAAAGACAATTCACCGCTCAATATGAATGTGATGAGAAAAACAGCCTTGCCGCTACTGAAAACTGCCGATTTCGGGAGGATAGGTATTAAAAAGAAAATGTTTCGTGCCGCACTTTCCGTGCCTTCACTCGAATACATTCTTTCGGGACAAAAGTAAATGCTGTTGCCCTGTTTGATATCCAAAGCGTCGCTCCCATCCGGTGCTTCCACCCTGTTCCCCCTCTTCGCTCCCACACTCAACCGTTTGCCTCTGTTCCATGAACAGTCCGGCAAGGTGCTGTCTTTTTCTCCCCGTGGGCAGAATATTGCTCAGGGCAGAATATTGCGCTTGACAAA
>JBOFQC010001000.1:0-8004 GCA_051660725.1 Thermoguttaceae bacterium | reverse complement strand
CATTCAAAGGTACACACTTGTCGGATGAACCTAAAAACGGTACAACGATTTGCTATTCTTGAGCTTATGCAACTAGATGCAAGCAGACAATATTCTTCTTTACAATTAGATGATGCCTATTCTACCTTGCAAGGAAAATCTCATGCGTTCAATCTCATACGTCGGTTAAAGCCGGGACTTGATTGGAATATTGTCTTCACACGGTTTAATCAGTACTACGATAAAGAGCTTCCGCTTCCGTCTGAAAAATCGTTTCCAAACGTTTTTGGACGTAAGCAAAGGTCCGAATACTACGCCGATTATATTTCGCGGTCATTCCTTTTCTTGAGAAATGATATTGAAAATGCGGTTCTGAGGGTGCGGTGCATGAAAAATCTGGAAAAAATCACGCTTGCCCTGCTGCTTTACAACGCCGAAAATGGCACGCTGCCTCCGGCTTTTACGGTTGATGCGGCTGGCAACCCGTTACACAGTTGGCGGGTACTGATTTTGCCCTACCTCGGCGACCCGAAATTAAATGAACTTTATGGGCGGATTAAACTTGACGAACCGTTCGACAGCGAACATAATAAGCTGTCCCACAATCAAACTCCTGGAGTTTTTCGCTGCCCTGAAGAAGTGGCATCCGGCAAAATGAAACCGGAAGAAACAACTTACGTGGTTCTTCTTGATGAAGATTCACCGTTTGACGGAAGCGGAACAGGAGTCGATTTGAACAGTTTTGGACGCGACAGCGAAACGCTTGTGCTAGTAACGGAAAGAATTCAGCCGGGCAATTGGATGAATCCGAAATACGACTCCAGCTTTGAAAAAGCTCGAGACGGTATTGGTTCCCCCACAAGCGGATTACACAAATCGCTTGGAATTTCACCGCCAACAGCAGCACCGGCAGTGCCTCTGGAAATCGGAAGTTTGCACTTCAGCGGTTGTAGCGCTGGTACAAGAAACGGTGCGGTCAAATCCGTTCAGGTTTTTTCATCAAATTCAGGACGGGTAACGGCAGGTTCAAAATAAAAAAATCAAGGTTACAATACAGCAGCGGGCAGTACTGATAATAAGAACAATCAGAATAATCAACAAGAAAAAACAATGACAACCGAGCACGAACATCAGCATTCAAACCACAAAACACATCATTCAGGTTCATCGCATGACAATCAGCACCGTAAGCCGGTTAAATGGAGCAATATCGCGTGGAAAATAATGGTTCTGCTCGGTGTCGTCTCCATTTCAATTGTTGTGCTGGTAATGTGGACGCTAGAGTATATTCCGCTAAACCAACCTGAACCGAATGAAAATGTTCCAAACGCTTCTGCTCCTGAGAAGCCGAACATTGCCGACCTTACGCAAGAAGCGGCGCAGTAGGCGGGTTGCAAACGCTGATCTAGGATCAGCGGCTAAACACAATGGAAATTTAACTTCATCCCTAAATCTGGACTTTCGGCAGGTTAGATGCTATATTGTATGTGATTGTGTGATTTTTTTGCGCAATTCGAATTTGCGGATTTTTTAATTTTTTATCCAAATTTCATTTTAGATTCGTATAAACAATGAATCGAATATCCAGATTGATCTTTTCTGCGTCACTTTTCGTTGTGATCGTTCCATTTTTTGCGGCTCTTTCCGGTTGCGATAATCCGCAGCGAGACCCCGCTGAATACGGAAAAATAATGGAAGACATGCCGGAAGTTCCTGAAGCGAAAGAACCGTTCAAGCTACCAGAAGTTGAAGGCGTTGACACAGAATATATAATGCGTACTCGTGGAAGGTAAATCGTCGAGGCTTGGCTTGACACGCTGCTCGGCTGCAAGACGGCTTTCAATTCCCCCCAATATAAGGTAGGTATTACAATGAAAACGAAAACAAGAAAGTGTTTATGCAATGCGTGGCCTTTGAATGGTAGTTTTCCTTGCTTTACCGCTCCGGAAAAGCAAGTGTTTGCTAAGCCGTCAAACTTCGAGCTTTCGGCTGCGTTCCGTGTAATTTTCGGTGTCCTGCTTTTCGTGTGCAGTACAATCATCTGTTCGGCTGCTGAAAATCCTATCAAAGGCGAAAAAACGGCCAAAAAAGTGAAGGAACTTCCGAAATGGTCGGTGCCAACAGCTGGTGAACTTCGTAACGATCTGGTTAAGTGGTTGGAAACGGGAGCCGCCTCACCAGAAATTCGTGAGCGAGTTTTAGCCGCTTGGCCAACTGAGGAAAGTACTGATTTGAATTTGACCGCGTCTGAACCTGATTCGCAGTCAGAGGAGCCGAAATCAAGTGCTTCGCCGACAAGCCAAGAGCCAATTGTGTCTCCGGAAATATTGTTCGAAAGAACGCTTGGTTCAATGAAAATCGCGTCACCGGAAGTTGCCGGTTTCATTGATACATGCAATTCGCTCCAGTGGAACGAGTTGCCGTTTGGCAAAAAACTTGTGCTTCCGCCGCTGCCGGAACCGTTCAGAAATCCGGATCCTTCAGTACCGCCTCGGTTGACCGGTGCCCTGAAAATGTGCCTGATTCAGCGGCTAATTCGGTGCGGTTATTATGACGAAGCACTTGTGCTGCTCCGCGAAATGAATCCGGAAAATAGCATTGATCCGTTGGCTGTTCTGTTTTGCACTGCAATTGCTTGTAACGAACTGATGCTAAAAGATGAAGGGCTGGATGCAGTAAAACAATTTAACCAGTTGCTCGAATCGACACCTACTTACACACCGGCATACTCACGTCGCTTTGCTGAAGTTATAAAATTGTTGCGTAACGAACTCGACGCAATTGAAAAAGATAAGGAAAAACCGACGAACATTAGTCGCCGAATGCAGGATATTCAACGCAGGCTCGGGCTCGGCGACACCGATAAAAACGTTCAGGAAGTTGAGCGTGGCGTAATCGAGTCGCTTGACAAACTTATTGAAAAACTTGAACAGCAGCAGAAAAAAATGCGAGGTTCTCAAGGCGGACAAGGAAACAATCCTGCAGATTTCAGCCAGATTTTGAAGCAAAAGGGGCCTGGAAACGTTACAGACAAACCAATTGGTTCCGAAAGCGGCTGGGGCGACCTCCCTCCAAAAGAGCGTGAAGAAGCCTTGATGCGAATAGAGAAAGAGTTCCCGTCACATTACCGTGATATTATTGAACAGTACTTCCGGCAAATGTCGCAGTAAAACTAATAAGTCGGCAAATGTCAATTTGTCGGTTTTGTTTGTTGTTTTATACTTAGAAACAGTAAAAAATAAAAAGGTCTAATTCCTCTGCCCTTTCAGGGCGAGGAGTGTCTGAAAACATTTTGCAGTATTTATTTTTTTACAGTTTCTCACTCATCATTAACGTATATTTTTGTCACTTTTCGCTTGACCACCTTGTATGCTTAAAAAAAACGAAGAGTTATTTTCCGAATCCACAATGAGTTTTGGCGACCACCTTGAGGAACTCCGGGTGTGTCTTTGGCGTGCTGTAATTTGGCTTGTGTGTGGTTTCGGTATCGGGTTGATTCCGCAAATTTCGGGCAACGCGGTCAAATACATCCAAACACCTCTTAATAAATCGCTTGAAAAATATTATTTGGATCAAGGTGTTAAGCTCATAACAACTGAGGCACCGTTTCTTATTAAAGAAGGGTACGACGTAAAACCCATTATCAAAACGATGAGGGAGCGTAGTCTTTACCCGGAAATCGTTTACATTTACGAAGGTGAGCTGGAGAACCTGATAAACGCCGGAAAACTACTGGTTGCCGAAAAAAATACAACGCCGGAAACGAAAAATCGCCCGGAAAGTGTGATTGAACAGGTTGATAACCTAGCCAAATACAAAGACGATGACGGTGTTTTCAAGCAAAAAGAGCCAAAGAAAAATGAAAAAACGGAAACAGACAAGAAAGTTGCTGCTGACGCAAATGAATTAGAACATCCGAAAAAGACAAATCGAATCACGGGCATTGGCGAGCCGCATCCATTTGTTATGTTCAAAGAGCTGAAACAGTTAAAACAAACGCGTGCCAGTGCGCTTGGGGTTCACGAAACATTTTCGATTTACATCAAAGCGGCCCTAATGATAGGTTTTGTTATTGGCAGTCCGGGGATATTTTACAGCGTCTGGTCGTTTGTCGCCGCTGGATTATACATGCACGAGCGAAAATACGTTTACATATTCTTGCCGTTCAGTATCATTCTTTTCATTGCTGGTGCGTGCTTGGCGTTTTTTGTTGTTGTTGGGTATGTTCTCGACTTCTTGTTCTCTTTTAACGCCTGGATGAACGTCGACCCGGACACACGAATTTCCGAGTGGATGAGTTTCGCGTTTTTGTTACCGATTGGATTCGGCATTAGTTTCCAGCTTCCGCTCGTGATTTTTGTGTTGGAGCGGGTTGGAATACTCACCATTGACATGTTGGTTTCGAAATGGCGAATCGCGGTTCTGGTCATTTTCGTTATTTCAATGTTTTTGACGCCGTCTGATCCGCAAAGTATGATTTTAATGGCGGTGCCCTTAACGTTCCTGTATTTCTGCGGTATCGGGTTGTGTTATTTGATTCCGAAGAAGAAAAGCGAATTTGACGAAGACGATCAATAATGGGCGAAATCCGTGAAAAAATGCCGGTTCTTCCTATCATTGCCGCTTTTGCCAGCGATGAGCAGGTGCTTGCACAAGGTTTGGAATACGCGAAAAATGTTTTCGGTCCGTTAAAATACGAAAGCGAAATATTCCGGTTCGACAAATTTACTTCGTACTATGCGTCGAGTATGGGCGAAGTGCTTTACAAACGGATTTGGGCTTTCGAGAAGCTGATTTCGCCGGAAACTTTGGCGCAGGCGAAAATTGAGACGAATAATTGGGAAGAACAATACGCCAAAATTGACAAAGAAAACGGCAGCGCAACAGTTGAGCGGCCTTTGAATCTTGATCCGGGTTACATTGACCTCGGCAAATTGGTTCTGGCGTCAACGAAAGACCACGCGCATCGAATATATCTAGGAAGCGGAATCTTCGGCGAAGTTACGTTAATCTACACTAAAAAAAGTTGGCAGCCGTTACCGTGGACATATCCCGATTACCAAACGGCGGAGTACCACGCTTTTTTTGACAAATGCCGAGATTATCTACACGATGAATTGAAACGCTTGGCATAAAAATTACACAGCCAAATGTAGATTTGTCAAATGTGTTTAACCGGCTTAACATAAATCAGCGTTTTGTGTTGCTTCGAAATAGGGGCGACTTTCAGAAAAAGTCGCCTAACGTCTGGTGTCACATCGAAACGCACCTCAGTTACGTTTTTTCAGTTCAACGTTTTAGTTTCCGCATCCGCAACCTGATACAGCTGTTCCGCAGTCGTTGCATGTATCACATGCAGGTTCGCAAGTGTAGTACTTTTTAACGCGGATTTTCTTGTAGACTGTTCTGGTTTGGTCTTCGCAACCGACGAATTTCTTTACCATCCTGGTTTTTTCGACCATTTGCGTATCCCAATAGCAAACTTCTTTCGTTTCGGTCACACAGTTCGGGACCCAACGTTTGCATGTGATTGTTTTGAAGCAGCACGGATCACATGAACCGCAACCTGATTCACAAGAGTCGCAGCCACCACAACTTGTGGCAGCACCGCAAGCCGTGGCTGTTGAACCACAACCGCAACTTGAAGCACAGCGGCGGAAGCATCTTTTACGGACCGGAACGGAAACTTCGTATGTTTCCCAACAACCGCGATCAACGGTGTATTCGACTTCCTTTGTCGCTCTTACTTTTTCGCAAACGGTGTAGGTTTGTTCCACATCTTCGTAGACGGGAACTTTTACCGTGATATCAACGGGGACGCACTCGGTTTCGTAATAGCAGTTTGTCCAACAAGCGCGAGGTGCACAAGCTCTTGGGAAACAGAATGCCGCTGATGAAACAGAAGCAAAAACGAGAACACTGCAAAGAGCAACTAACGAACAACAAACGACTTTCTTCATTTACATTCTCCTTTTCGAAGTAGGGGGAAATTTTTTACCGACGCAACTTAGCGGCAGTTATGAAAACAAAAAATTTTTTTCGCCAAGAAAACTATAACATTGAAAAACTTTCTTTATTGAAGCAAGTATTTTTTACATGGTTTCGTTTTTACTCTTGTCACCAGTCCTACCAACAACGCGAGAAACGGATATACTGAATGAAATTTTTTAGTTCCAGTCGCCTACCAAACAACGCCGAGCTATTTATGCCTGAACGGCAGGTTCCTCGGCGGCTAACATGCTAACATACAAATAAAACAAACGAGGTGTCAATTGATTAAATGCGTTATGTTCGATATGGATGGCACGATTGCTGACACCATACCGTTATGTGTTGCTGCTTTTCGTGCAGCTGTTGAACCGATTTTGGGACGAACTGTTTCGGACGAAGAAATCACGAATACATTTGGTCCGTCAGAAGAAGGGACGATTCAAGCGTTAATTCCAGACAGGCACGATTACGGTTTGGAACAGTATTTTGTTAATTACAGGGATTTACACGAAAAGATATGTTCCCGACTTTTTGACGGAATCGACGAATTGATCAAATACGTTAAAAATAAAGGACTTATACTTGCTCTTGTTACCGGCAAAGGAAAGAAATCGCTAGACATAAGCGTTGATTTTTTCGGAATGCATGACGTGTTCGACGCAATTGAAACCGGTTCGCCGCACGGTCCGAATAAGCCGGAAGGAATGAGAAGTATTTTGAATTTATTCGAGCTCGCGCCAAATGAAGTGGTGTACATCGGTGATGCGCCAACTGATATTGTGGCGGCAAAAGAGGTCGGTATTCCGATTATTTCCGCCGCTTGGGCTACAACGGTTGATATCAAAGCGTTAAAAGCACTGCAACCCGACAAAATTTGTTACTCCGTTGAAGAACTGAACGAACACCTGAAAAATATTTTGGGTTAGGTGTCTTTTTCATCTCGCAACATCACCAGCGGCGGAAGTGAACAGTGCAACGAAAACTTCCGGGGCGATTTTTTCTGAGAGGAGCCGAACCGAAGAATCGCCGAACAGAAACATAGCGCTGTCATTGTGGAAGCTGAAGATTTCGTTTTTGTTGCTGCAATTTATCATTTGAGTTCCGTCACCGCAGACGTTATCGACCCAGAATTCTGAGCGTGCGTCCGCCCATTCTGCGCCGGACATTGGTTCTTTTGGTGTCACTTCCGCGTCGCCGCGGCGTTTATTCTGTTCGTACTTAAACGGTCTGCCGCAACATTCGAACTGCATGATGGAATTCGAAAGACCGTCACGCACAGACGCTTCGTTTACCGTGCCGTCCCAAAAAGGGCGTAAAATGCTCCGCCAATCATAACGTGGTGTCACTTTACCGGAAGCGAGCAATTTCTTTCTTACGGCAGGTGAAATCTGTTCGCAACTTGTGTAATCGCTTACGAAATACTCGACAATATTCTGGTTCGTCGTACTGTAACGGCAATGCCTGCGAACCGGCGCATCGGGACAGACAAGAATCGGAATATACGTTTGGCGAGCTTCCCGATTGGCTCCGTTTTGCCAATTGACGGAAAAATCGTACTTTTCGTAAGCCGCCTGCTGTTCGATGTAAGGGAGCAAAAACGCTACAAGATTATGACTTATTGTCCGGTTCGGATTCGTGTAAACGTATTCCACTTTGCTCGGAGGAAGAACGCGGTGTACGTCAAGATACTGGTGAATTGCCAAGCCGAGCTGCCGCATATTGCTGGAACACTGCATACGCCTCGCCGCTCCGCGAGCCGCTTGAACTGCCGGAAGAAGCAGAGCTATCAGGATCGCGATTATTGCAATCACCACGAGCAATTCCACCAGTGTGAAACCGTTTTGGCTGCTTGTTCGCCAACTATTTTTTACACACTGCTCAATATTTCCGATTCGCCACAACTTTTGATTAACACGCATTACACACCCCTGTAAAAATTACCTATACTGTAACTTTTACATGATTTTAGTGGCAATTATACGTAAAATCAATAGGACAAAGATTTTTTCGTTTTGTTTGGTAGTCGGGAACTGG
>JBOFQC010000999.1:0-7118 GCA_051660725.1 Thermoguttaceae bacterium | reverse complement strand
ACTTACTATTTTCGTAAGAGTCTAGCATTTTTTGTTCGTCCTGCAATCCCCTCATAAAAAGTTGTAAGCAAGAAAACAAAAACAGACGAAATCCACATAAAATTGATAATGTTACTTCTTTCAAGTCGAGACGAATAGCATTATTAATAAAGCACGCAGATTGTGTACGCTATACACGACGCGAGACACATAAATCAATATATTATTAATGCCAGCTTTGCTGCAACCAATTGGAGACACATATTGATTTTGTTAATATTGGTACAATCATCATAACTGCTTTCAGTTACTAATAAATAGGCAAAATGTACAAATTGAACAAAAAACGTACTTGATAACGATTAATATCAAAACTATAATTTTCCAACACAAAATTTTCATGCCAATTTGCTGAACTATATGGCAGTCTGCTATTTAGGACTGTGTGATATATCAGTATTAGTATAGTCTTTACTGGTTGCCAGAAAAATTTTTGCGAAAACTTTTGTTACCGAATCCCGCGCACAGATAAGTTACGCTAAGTAATTTTATTTGATTGGAATACACTCGGTAACTGATTTCTACGCAGAAAACAACTTGGTTCTCAGTGTTTTTAACAATTTAACAACTTGTGTACAATGCTCAAAAATTTCAAAATCGGCACAAAATTACTCTCTGGTTTCATCTTTCTGTCATTACTTACAATCATTACCGGACTTGTCGGCTGGTACTACCTCGGCATTATTTCGAAGGAATCACAACGTTTAGAGGAACTCATTGCAATTGGTAATGTAGGAAGTGATATAAGCAGTTCGGCAGATGCCGCAATGATCAGCGGAGCAAATTATTCTTGGGCTCCCACTGAAGACAACGATAAAGGCTTGCGAACTGCAATCGCCGATGTCAAAACCAAAGTTATATCTGCGAAAGAACTATTTGCAAAATTCGACACCAATAATAGGGACATGCAGACTCTATTGGATGGCGTTAGCGTAATGGCTGATAATTTTCTCCAATCACATGATAGTTATGTCAATACGCTTAAAACCAAAAATGCTTCAACACAAAGTCGAATGAATGCCGCAAAGATTGTCAATGACAACCTTGAAAAATTATTAACCGCCGTAACAGCGAGTACACGTAACAGAGCACTCAAAGATTCAGATGGAAAAGAAATCTTAAATGACAAAAACGACGTTTTCGTCCCGTTTACTCGTGGTGAAATCAATAATAAAATAGAAGAAATCGTAATTGACACATATAAAATCAGGGTGTATTCGCGGGACTTTGAATTGAATATCATTGATAAAGATGCACGTGAGGCATTGGCAAAACAATTAGATGATGCAATGACCGGTATAGATCAAAAATTGAAAGACTTGCGTGATACATTGGAAACTCCAGCAAACCAGCAAATTGTAGATGAGACTTTATCCGAAGTCGCAAAATGGAAAAACCTTGTTACAGAAAACAAGGATCAGAATCTGGAGATGCTCCGTCTTAACGACGAACAATATTCCATTGCAACAAAATTCAATGAAGCATCAAGCAAAATGTCCCAGGCGATTCAAACCGAGGTTGATAGTTGTGGCAAAGTTATCCGTGAACGAAATGTAACAGCTACAAGGATTATTACTGTCACGATTATTATTGCAGTCGTAATTGGTTTGTCGCTCGGTCTTGTTCTCCGTAGCGACATCACAACTGGTATCATAGAGATTACAAAGATAATGCAGAAGCTCGCCGGTGAAGGTGACCTTGAAGTAAAGATTCCGCAAGAACTTATGACCCGTCAGGACGAAACAGGCAAACTCGCCCTTGGAATGAAAGACGTTTTTGGCGACTATCTTTCAGTTGCTAGTATGGGAGAGAAGCTGGCTCTCGGTGACTGGACCGTTGATATCAAAATTAAAACCGACAAAGACAAAATGAATATTTCGCTCAAGGAAATGGTTGATTCTGTCCGGAATGCGTTGAACCAAGTAAACGAATCGGTTGAACAAGTAACAACCGGTGCGACTCAAGTTTCGGAAGCAAGCCAAAATCTTTCACAAGGAGCAACTGAATCTGCCGCAAGTATCGAAGAAATCACAGCTTCCATGAGCGAGATTGGCGGCCAAACTACAGCAAATGCGAAAAATGCTACCGAAGCCAATCAACTTGCACATCAAGCGAATGACACCGCTATTAATGGTCAGAAGATGATGCAGCAAATGATCGAATCAATGGCAAGCATCACAAAAAATTCACAGGAAGTTCAGAAAGTGGTGAAAGTGATCGACGACATTTCGTTCCAAACGAATCTGTTGGCACTCAACGCCGCCGTAGAAGCAGCTAGGGCAGGTCAACACGGAAAAGGCTTCGCTGTGGTTGCCGAGGAAGTAAGAAATCTTGCAGCCAGAAGTGCTAAAGCGGCTGCAGAAACGACACAAATGATCGAAAACAACAGCAAGCAGATTACCGAAGGGGCGAGGATCGCTTCGCAAACCGCTGATATGTTGAATGAAATCGTAACCCAAGCCACAAAAGTTGCGAGCTTAATCGGTGAAATCGCAACAGCCAGCAATGAACAGGCCCAAGGTGTGTCGCAGGTTTCTCAAGGCTTGCACCAGATTGACGCCGTTACGCAGCAGAATACAGCAAGTGCAGAAGAAACCGCTAGCGTATCTAATGAAATGAGTTCACAAGCTGGTAATTTACAACGACTTATCTCAAAATTCCGATTACGATAAGTTGATAAATTGGAGACGGTATAGTTTTGGGTGGTGCGCCGGTTACGGAAACGTAGCCGGCGTTTTTTATGAAGTTAGGTGAACATGTGAACGGGTAATTTGTAATATATCTAACGTATAAATTCTGCCGTGAGCACCTACAAAAAGTGAATCGTGTCGGCTTCTTCTTTCATTCTTTTGCTGCTTTAAATTGCCGTTTGCCCGTTATTGTATTCCGTTGCAAATCAGGGTATAATTTGATTTTTCATGATTCGAAAGAATCGATGTTCTTATTAGCAGACGCTGTAATTTGCGGTATCTGCGGATAAAAACCTAGCGTAGCCGTTCACAACAGACGTTATATATATTTCGAATCACCTGTTCACCTGTCTCCTAACTACTTAATAACCGTGAACGGTTACAATTTGTCTGTAACATAACACGTAAGAAGTTTACATAATACATAACAATGTTTGTAGGTCCTGTATTTACCCGTGAAGTAACAATTGCGCCTCGTAGGCCGCAAACATTTATTGTTCGAAGTGCTTACGGTGCGTTGCTTTTGTTACTCGTCTCTACAGCTTGGTTGGTTCTTACCGGAACCCAGCTTATCCAGGATACTGGCGACTTTGCCAGATTTGCATGTACTTTGTTCTTGTTTCTCGCGCCGCTGCAGTTGGTTTTAACAGTGTTTTTCTCTGCAATGCTAGCAGCGGGGGCTGTTGCGCAGGAAAAAGACAGGAAAACTTTGCTACTTCTTTTGCTCACGCGCATGACAAACTCTGAGCTTGTGCTTGGGAAACTCCTCGCCAGCTTGTTGAACGTGCTGGTCATGATAATCATTTCAATGCCGATTTTCATGCTTGCTTCTCTGTTAGGTGGCGTTTCGTACCCGCAGATAATTCGTGTCCTATTAGTTACTTTTTTTGCCGCTTTGGCATGCGGAAGCCTCGGTTCTTGCGTTGCTCTTAGTCGTGAAAAAACGTTCCAGGCCCTTGCCGTCACCGTGCTTATTCTTGTACTTTGGTTTGGGCTTTGGGAAGTCGTCGGACTCGGTATTCTTGGCGAACATTTTTTTGGCTTCTCGGTGAAAAAACTCGCCTGTGCATTCAGTCCGTGGAGTGCCGTAATTACTGCCGCACGACCTGCGGTTGATTGGATTGGCTCTAATTCATCTCCTCTCGAAAAAATACAGAATTTAATCGGTCCGATCCAATACTTTCTTGCCGTTTGCGCTGCTATCACTGTTATTATCAACGGCATCGCTATTGGAATGGTCAGAATCTGGAATCCGTCACGCGAAACCCGGCCTGGTACAATTGAAGAAGATACGTGGGTAAAGGAAGAAAACGAGTTCGAACAACTCGAAGAACTTACTCAGTACGGTATGCCGTTGACCGAAATCAAACAGATAGAAAAATCAATCCTAACTGCTGAAACAACAATTACTTCGGAAGAAAAAGATCACAGCATATTATCCGCTGAGCCAGGGCGTATTCGTCATTGCTGGGATAATCCTGTTCTTTGGCGTGAAATTTGTACACGCGCTTACGGCAAGAAAAAGTGGATTATTCGTTTGGCGTACCTGCTATTTTTCGGAGTATGTGTGCTTGCTCTTAACTCGATTTTAAAAGCAAATATTTCGGTTTCAATAGATCAGCTGGGCGGTCCACTCGTGCCACTGTTCCTGCTCTCGCTCTTTTTAGTAAATGCTCAAGCGGTGACGTCTCTTACTTCGGAACGCGACGGCGGAACGCTTGATTTACTTTTGGTAAGTGACATAACGCCAAAAGAATTCGTTTACGGCAAAATTGGCGGTGTTTTCTGGAACATGAAAGAAATGGTTCTTTTGCCGCTTTGCGTTTGCGGTTACCTGTATTGGACTGGTATTGATCCGGTTCCCGTCAGTTTTCTTTTCCTTGCACTTCTGGTTTTTTACGCTTTTGTCGCAATTGTCGGAATACATATCGGAATGCAATATACCAACACCCGCAGTGCGGTAGCGACGAGTTTGGGAATTATTTTCTTCCTATTCGTCGGAATTTCAACTTGTATGTGGATTATGGTTGCGTTTAGCGGTTCGTTCGAGACGCAACTTCAGCCGTTCCTTGCTTTTATGGTCGGCGGCTCAATTGGTTTATACGTGACATTGGGTGCTAAAAACCCGTCAAAAGCAATTATGTTGGCGTCGTTTTTGCTGCCGGTTGCTACGTTTTATTCGATAACGAGCTTGCTCCTCGGACAATACCATTTAGTTTTCATCGCAGCTGTTTCCGCTTATGGTTTTACATCAGCAGCAATGTTAATACCGGCAATTGACGAATTCGACGTTGCTACTGGTCGCACAACCGCTGATTAAAAATCAGTTTCCTGTCAGACCTTTGTTCGACAGCGTCCGACAGCTTAATACTAATGTGCAGTACCTTTTCCAAAAGCTGTACTATTAAATAATCGTACATGTATCTTGAATGTTACTACTTCGCCACTTTCTTTTGACGTTTTTTTGCAATTGAGGCAACTTGTTTTATCATTTCTTTTCCCGGTTTGAATGCGACGATCTTCTTTGCCGCAACTCTTACTTTGACGCCGGTTTTTGGATTTCGACCAATACGAGCTTTTCGTTGCTTTGTTTCGAAAACACCAAAGTTGCGCAGTTCGATACGTCCATGTTCCGAAATTATTTCTGTTATAACATTAAGTACCTCCTGTACTACATCTTGCGTCAAAACTTGAGTCAAATCTAATCTTTCCGAAATTATTTTCACGATGTCTCTTTTTTGTGTCATTTTTTGCTCTCCTATATACTTGATACTTGGGACATCAAATCCTTGTGACGAAAACATACCGGATGTTCTTGAGATCACAAATCCGGTAAGAGGTACCGGAGCCGAATCTTTTGTGTACAATAAGTAATTTTAGCGTACATCAAAGATCAGGCAAGGGGAGACACTGAAACGAGAAAGAATATCGCCTTACTGACGATTGCTGATCAGCACAAAGAATTTGAATTGGTTGGTTTGACTATTGCTTGCGCAAAGCCTTGATTTTTGCGGCTCTGTTAGCACTTTGTCGGGAAAAATCAAGGGCTAAATTTTTTCAAAGTGTGTGATTAATAGAAGGAACCCTAATCAATCATTAATTGGATTGTAGAATCCTAACCACAATGTTCTTGTACATTTCATAACGTTTCACTACTCGTTCAATATGGTCAGCGCAAATAATTCCCGCTTCGTTTTGTTGTGGATACATTTTTCGCTGCATTATATTATCATAACAGTTTATCCAGGCATTATCATCCGGGTAAAGAGGGTCTTTCAGCGTTTGCCTGCGTTGCATCGGCGGTAACTCGGCTTCCAATTTTTCATATTGCTTTATAGTCTCCTTCGCAGCATTCAGATTATCAAGAAGCAATGCAGCCATTGCGTAGAATTTCAATGCCACGTTCAAAAACGGTATTTTCGGTTGTCTATCCAGAGTTATCCCCGGGTTTTTATCGAATTTTAACACCGCAACATGAAGTTGGTCCAATAGCTCAACTTTTTCCTGCTCAGAAAGTATGTCGGCAGTCTGAAAAATGAAATAATATAATCTATCAGCAAGCAATTCTGGTGAAGCATTCGACAGAATGAATTCCACAGATTCTTTTTTCATACCCATTTTGAACCTTTCTGCCAGTAGTCTAGATTCTGATGTAGGATTAGCTTGTGTACTAAAGATAAATCTGCTTTGATCATTCCTAATACGCAATAATTCTGTATCAACCATGTCAAATAATATCTTTGCATTTTCGGTGTCACCGAGAACATAGAACATCATTCCTAGATCATTTTTGTCTTTCATTTCTCGCGGTAGGCCGAAATAATTGCCGTCCATTGTTTTTACTAACAATTGCCGCAAGACTTTCAATGCTTTCTCGGGGGTGTCATGCAAGTATACATACCGGGCTGAGTAATACCGAACTGCTCCTACATTCCATTCAGGAAAATTCTTTGCACAACTCATTATTTTTTGCGAACCAGCTTTGTTGCCTGTCTTAGCAAGCATGGACGCAAGTTCGTAATAAAAATTTTGAGTAACATAGTCAGGTGACATAGATACAGGCATTTTGTCAAGATAACCAAGCCCTTCTTCTACGTTTCCTTCTCTGACAAGAAATGTTGCAATGTCTTTGCACATAAATGGTAAACGTGAATCTAACAAATTGCTCTCACGCTCATCAATATCTGTTAGCATCTCCGCAAAAACTTTCGAAGCGGTGTCGTACTGCTTTGTTCGTAGATAATACGCGATCAGTGATTCAAAACAGTATAGTGACTGTTTGTATGTTTTTTTATCATCTACATTATTTATGTCGTTTTCCGTAGCGTCCACAATGTCAGAGTGTTGAGAACGGGCCACAAGTAATTTTTTTGCATGCTTTGAACTAAT
>JBOFQC010000998.1:0-2249 GCA_051660725.1 Thermoguttaceae bacterium | reverse complement strand
ACCCTTGCGTTCGCTGTTGTCGTCCCAAATATCCCGCGAGAACAAGTAAAAAGTCTGTGGCAACAAATTCATTGGATGGACATCATCGGTTCCGAAGAGGATGGCGACGGGTACACATACTCAGTACGATTTTCCTTCTTTTTTCTTTCTCAGACAGCCGTAATCAAGCAATGGGGAGTTGCAAAACTTGCCGCCGCGATTTCTGATTACGATAAGGTGGTTGCAGCAGATTCGTTAAAAAACCGCTTCCATGATTCCAATACATGCCGGAAGATGAAAGAGTTGGTTGACCAAGCGACAATCATGTTGACTCTTTTGCCGCCTATAAGCAGTACACAGGAAAACGCTGCCGCAAAAAACGAAGTACCGGCAGTAGAACCAGTGCAATCAGTTCCAACAACGCCACCTCCTGTCTCAAAAGCGAAAAAAACACCACGCATATTGCCGCCCAAAGCCTATGTTTCCGATAAAAATTATGCGAAGGCTTCCAATAAACTTTGTGAATTTGATTACTTGTCAAATCTCATCATCAAAGCGATATTTGTGCCGGAGCCGATACCCACACTGAAAGAGCTTTGCGAGCAAACACTTCGCGACCTAAAATCCGATAGACAACTCAAAACGCTGCAAAATGAGTGTTCTAAACATCCTGCAATTCAAAAACTGTACAAAGATGCGAAGGAGCGTCCTCCCGTAGGCTCTCAAAAATTCAAAAAATGGGTTAAGAAACTGAAAATAACGAATGCAATTTTCCAGCAAGCCTTGATTCAATGTAATGAGGCTGATCTTGAACAAACAGAAGAACCACAAATTATCAAAAGTGGTAAAAAAAAAGTGTTGGAAAGCTCAAATACGTCACTCTCAACGGACAACGGGTGATAAACGACCACAGGTACGCTGTTTCAATATACGGTGGTATTCTTGGTATCACAACGAAAAGCGGCTTGATACCGTTTTTATACCATGATTTTCGCGACTGGGTAAAAAAGCAAGTAAAAAAATCCAAAAGGAATAATCGTTATTTGCGTCTTTTTTCGAGTTCTCGCAAAAGACTTCCTGTTCGTAAAGTCCGCCGAAAAAGAAGTTTATGCAACATTCGCAAGTCACGTAAAAATTGCCGCTGCAGTCTTGTTATTATTGATTGGCTTGGACAAGAATCGCGTCAATTATTCCCAACGCGTGATGAAAACAGACTCTGGAAGATCAGTGAGTATTATCGTAAAAAACTTAAGCGTAAAACGGATGCTGGATTATTAGCAAAACCTGCTTGCCCGAAAGATATTAAATGCTGTCCCCTTGAAGCAAATCACAAAGTTGCGGAATTTATGTGGGTAGGAGAAGCATGGCTATCAAATTCGTCTGATTTTGTTGGTGAATACACTATCAAGAGTTTTCTTACGCATGATGACGACGAACCGATTTCTTGGCGGCAGCAGTACAAACACGATGCTTGCGTGCCGCAACTTTGGAATCAGGACGGAATTGACGCTTGGCTCGACAGTGGTCGGAGCGTTGACGAATTGTTTGCGTTGCTCCAAGACCCGCCGGAACCTGAAACGAGCGAGCCGGTTCAACCGGAAGTCCCTGAGTCCGATGCAACCGCGCCGTTTTTTTCATAGTTCGTCGTATTTTTTTTGCCCATCCCAAAATTATCCCGCTATTCTTCGGGACAAAATTCTGGGATTTCTAACCTCGGAATTTTTCTTATATGCCGTGTTTTCCAGCGTGAAACGGCAACGCAACCCGGTCGTAATTTGGGATTTGCAACTCAATTAGTATTAATAGAGAGTATGTTTTTTCCAACCACCACTTTCAGAAAGGGCAAAAAATGACAGGCAAAACAAGTATTGCACTCAACCTTCTGGGGCTGAACTGCGGGACGCAAATTCGCGTTCGGCAAGACGACGACACGGTGAAAAAGTATTTCGAGACGATGGATGCGGCAGGGCATAACGAAATGTTCCCCCCCATTCTCGTCTACCGCGACACCGATGGCAGTCACTGGATTGCCGATGGACATCACCGGGTTTCGGTACGGATCGCTTCGGTGGTCCGTACTTCACTCCTTACCAATCATTTTATGAAATCCAATACAAAAAAGTTGCTCACGCCGCTCAGGGCGATCCGACAACACTGTCTCGAATGCGTCGGTCAATGTCGCGAGGATGTCAGAACCTGTACCGGGACCGATTGCTTCCTCTGGCCGTATCGATTCGGTACGAATCCGAGTCGGCGCGGCAAGCCGCTGA
>JBOFQC010000997.1:0-3370 GCA_051660725.1 Thermoguttaceae bacterium | reverse complement strand
AAGGTTCGTGTTCCGCCGTCTGCGCAGATGACGTCGCAGTCGAGGTAAATTGATCTTGGGCCGAGCAGTTCGAGATCAGCAACGGCTCTGAGAGCGCGTCCGATAAGTCGTTGAATTTCAGTCGATCTCCCGTCCGGTCTGTCACCACGGTTTGATCTTGGACTCGTACTGCCGGGAAGCATGCGGTACTCGGCGGTTATCCACCCGCTGGTGGCGTCTCTTGGCATCCATTTAGGGAGTTCTTCTACCACACTTGCGGTGCAAAGAACGGTTGTTTTGCCGGCTGAAATTAACACGCTCCCAGCCGCGGCTTCTGCAAAACCACGCTGTACTTTGATTGGACGTAATTCTTCGTTAGTTCTGTTGTCGCTTCTCATTGGTGTGGCGGCAGGAGTTAGGAGTTAGGTGAATAGGTGAATAGGTGAGCAGGTGAGCAGGTGAGAAGGAAAAATGGGACTTATCACTTATCACTTACAATTCCCCAGCCGGTTGCGGCAGCACCGACAAGCGCAGCTTCGTAACCGAAAGCGGTTTTTTCAAACGTTACCCCTTTGTTTGCAGCACGGAATGTGTGTTCCTGGAAAGTGCGGAGCATTGCCGGATATAGTAAATCAAACGCACCACTTACGCCGCCGCCGATTACGATTTTCGCCGGGTTGACCAGATTCGCGGCATAAGAAGCGGCACGACCTATTAAACTTCCAACTGTGTCGAAAATATAAATCGCGTCCGCTTGACCGTTCCTTGCTTTTTCAGCGATTTCCGCTGCGCTGATAATTTCAGTATTGTTTTGCCCTTGCGACAGCTTCAGTTCGTGATACCGCCTCGCAATTGCCGGGCCGGCTGCTTCCACTTCCAAACAACCCCGATTTCCGCAGCCGCAGATGGCACCATTTTCGACGACGCAAAAATGTCCGATTTCACCTGCGTTTCCAGAGGAACCGCGAAAAACTTCACCGCCGAGAACCAAGCCGCCGCCGATACCGTTACTCACGGTTATCCAGATAAAATCGTTCACGTCTCTGCAAATACCGAACAATTTCTCAGCGTAAGCGCAAGCGTTCACGTCGTTATCAATTGCGGTTGGTTTGCCGCCAAAATAGTCAGAAACGATTTTTGCAATTGGGAAATCGCGTATTCCAGAAAAAGGAGCAAAAACCCAAAGCCCGCTCTTCGGGTCGGCAAGCCCCGGTATGTTGATGCCAACTGCCTCAAACGAATCGGGGAGCCGTAACGACGCAAAAAGTGTCTGAATCTCGGCTAAAAGCGTTTCCATATCACAATTTGGCGGCAAAACCCGCTTTTCGGTCCGTTCCAGAGTACAATTTGCTACATTCTGCTCAACTGAAATGTTGGCAAGTGCCCCCATTATTTTCGATCCGCCGATATCAAGAGATAAAATCTGTCTCATTTTGCACTTACATCATTAAACAAGCGGGCCAAAAGTTCGACCATGAATTCAGTGGTGTCAACTCGCAAGCCGGTTTCGTCGAAAAGCGTCGTAATCGGTACCGCTTTTAATTCGTCTGGAACATGAACAAGAGTATTGTTTGTGTTGATACCGATACCAATTACCGCACAATCTGGCGTCGGACTTTCAATTAAAATACCACAAACCTTTTTACGGTCAATGTATACATCGTTAGGAAAATGCACTTCGACATTTTTTGTCAAGCCGTTTTTTTCCAGCCACAAACAAATTGTGTCACGCACCTTTTCCGCAATTAACGGAGACAACACGGGAAGCACCGACCTGTCTTTGCCGAAAGTTGCCAAATCCAGAGCGAGTGACATTGCAATTGCACCACTGCCGGTCCACCATTTTTTGGCACCACGTCCACGCCCTGCGGTTTGGCTCTCCGCCGTCACAAGCGCAGGTAACGAATACTTTTCGGTTAAAGCAAGTTCCTTTGCCCGATCATTTGTCGAACCGATTATTTTGTGATGCTCAATTTTTTTTATTGGCGTATATGCAAAGATTTCGCTTTCCGAAAACGGCGACTCAAAATTTTCAGACATTGTTTTTTTTAATATTCACACTGGAAACTTGAAGCCGCTCCCAGCATAACGGCTTTCTTTTCTTACGCTTACAACAAGCGTCTGGAATCAAGTTTCAAGTCGAAACCTAATTCCGACGTCTAACACCTGCTGCCTAACGTCTAACGTCTACAAATTAATGATGCGACGGGACTTCCAAACAACCGAGTAGACGTTGAATCTCGTACAAGAGCTGTTCGAATCTAAGCGGTTTGTTCAAAAAAGCATCGGCTTTGATCCAAGAACGTTCAGATGCGGACTCGGTTGAAAAAGAGAGCCCCATTTCACTGTTAATGCCCGTGATGAGAATGACCGGCATATTCGGAAAATCTTTCTTGATGTGGTACGAAAGAGTAAAACCGCCGTCTGCCTGCTCCATTACCAAATCTACAACGGCAAGGTCAAACGTTTCCTTTTTCAGAAGCTCGGCAGCTGGTGTCTCGCCTTCCGCTTCGACTACCTCGAAACCATTATCACGCAATTGTTGTGCGTAAGGAACACGGAAATTTGCATCATCTTCGACGAATAATATCTTGAAAGTTTTCATTTTTAAGGAATCAGTAGAAGGAATCAGTAGTTTGGTGTCAGAAATTTGCGAAAGCTGGTCGAAAACAGCTTGCAACACAAGCTAAAATGTTATCGCAAGGAGTTTTGACCATTCCAAGTATCAACAACTAAACAAGTGGTTTGCGCTCATGATACGTCGTGTGCAGAAGTTCGTGCGCTTTCGGGCCGTTCGGTTCGCCCAAATATTCACGGTACAACTGCTGAACGTCCGGGTTCTTATGAGAAACACGAAGCGATTCGCCTGAATCAATGTTGTACAAAGTCTGAATTCGTGCAACGACTCTGTCATGGTCGGTTGAATACGGCTGTCCGCCACCACCAACGCAGCCGCCGGGGCAGGTCATAACTTCAATGAAGTGAATGTCCGGTTTCAGGCCGTCACGAATAAGTTCGAGCAGTTTTTTGGCGTTTCCGAGTCCGTTTACAACAGCGACACCGACATCAATGCCTGCAATTTCGACATGTGCTTCTTTGTACCCATCAATACCACGAACCGGTTCGACGTTCAAGTTTTTAAGTTCTTTTCCGGTCAAGAGGAAATACGCAGTACGAATCGCGGCTTCCATGACACCACCGCTGGCACCGAAGATTTTGCCGGCAGTTGTTCTAACACCAAACGGAGAATCGGCAGGTTCCGGAGATAACGATTTCAAATCCATACCGAACATGCGAATAAGCTGGGCAAGTTCACGTGTGGTTAACACGGCATCAACGTCGTGGTAACCGTCTCGGCCCATTTCCGCACGGCTGGCTTCAAACTTTTTCG
>JBOFQC010000996.1:0-5058 GCA_051660725.1 Thermoguttaceae bacterium | reverse complement strand
AAAAAATGGTGTTGCAATAAATGAACTTTCACTGTTTCCGAACAGTTTTTGTCCAGCACAGAAATCGGTTCATTTGTGTACGACAACAATTTAATAACATCTTCATCCTTTATAATAACAGAGGTTTTAAGGATCGTTTTCAGCTCATCTAAATCGAACGATTCAGCTGTTATTGCCTCATTGGCATACACAGAAGGCTTGGACGAAATAAACTCCAATAAATCGTTGGGATAATTCTTTCGCATAAAGAACAGGTTGTCCGTCGTCATTTTAATAACGGCAAGTTCAATGAGAATTTTGATTTTGTCCTCTGAAATACCTTCAAATGTGAATATTGAATAGGTTCTATTTAGACTCTTCAAAAATGATCGGTACTTTTTGTTGTCCAGTGCCAAGCATTTTATAACTTCGCCCAAGAATTGGGTTCCACTTTCTTCGCCAAATGTCTCATCAATATTTTCGTAATCAAAACTGATGGATTCGGAGCCGTTGTTGATGAACTTAACAAGAGTTTCATCCATGCCGTTTTCTGCACAAAAGAAATACTCAAGTATATTTTCGGCTGAATAATTCACGACAGGGCGAGCAAACATTATCGACCACAAGTTTTCCTCAGAGACATCCGAAATGTGCGTCAGCTCTGTTTGCAGATATTGTATGTATTGAGCCTTCTTTTCCTCGTCAATGCTCTCGTTGTTCAGAATTTCCAGAGCGGTTTCCTCATCGTCCGTGATTGTTTTTTCGCACAATTCCATCATAAAATCGAAATATTCGCCAATACTTTCATTGACGTACTTGAGCAATTTTTCTTCTGGTTTTGTGCGGATGAGCGAATAATTTCGATGAATGTAATCCTCACTTTCCGGTATTCCATAAACCTTGTTCAGGATAAGTCGGATCATGCAATCATTGAGCAAATACAAATCGGAGTCATAAACAACATTAAACAATTTGCGATCCGCCTCGCCGTAGTTGATTTCCTCGAACCGGACGTTTAAGAGAATGAGTTTGGATTTAATTTTTTCGACTTCAGGGTTTTCGATACAGAGGAAGTCAGGCTTGCACGAAATGTAATCGGTCAGGCAGTTGTTCTCATTCATACGGACAACATCGTCGTCCGAAGAATAATACAAAGTGAGCGTTGCGTAGCGGTGACGCTCTTGTTCAGAAAAACAGTCGCTGTTACAAATACATTTCCAAACGCCGGGACAATGGTGATTAAGCGATTCGATAAAAGACGGTGTTTCACAATTTCTGGCAAAAAACTGGGCAATAAAATCGTATCGTTGCTCTTTTTCCAATCGCACCATAAAACGGGCGATATGCTCACGTTTGTTTTTTAGTAAAAAGCAAAGCAAATCAAAATTGAGAGTTTCCGGTTGATCGAAACTGGCTGGTCGTAAGTATTTAATGGTAATTTCGGGATTTTCAAGTTCATAGGAAAATTCCTTCGCCTTCTCGTCAGTCACGCTTCTCAGGAAAATCTTGTCGCTTCTGGTAATGCTATTTTCGTAAAAGTAGGTCATGTAGTCTTGGTAAGATTCATCGATATACCCGTTTCGAACGAGATATTTTAGCAAGGGAAAATAGAAATTCCCCTTCACTGATTCAAATTTTTCAAACTCGCTGAGGTCATTTTGTATCTGGAGTTCGCTGAAAAACGAATCGATATTTTCTCTCCTTAAAACCTCTTGAAGTTTGGATTCTCGTAAAGTATTGATGCGCAACTGTAAAGACTGATTGTCTTCTTTGATTTTTTGGATTGCACCAGTCTCTTTTATCTGAAGAGATTCCTTTCTTATTCGATATTCTTCATTTTTCTCCAATTCAGACAATGCGTCTTGCAGGTCAAAATTTATCCTTTGAACGTTATAGTGTTGTTGATAAGTTTTACTGCTAGCTTTCTTCAAAGCAGCAACAAATTCAGCGTAAGATGCAAACTTTTGTTCAGTTTTGCCATCAGCGGAAAGGTTGCTATACGAGTTTGTTTTGAGAAAAAGAGCATCCAATTCGTCCATGTTCTGACAGAATTCATTTTCAGCTTTCTTGATGAGATTTCTGTTGTATTCAATTACCGTTTCCAGTTTTTTGACTTCTTGGCATATCAATTTTCCTTTCTCAGCAAAAAGCGCAAACACAAATCCCTTGTTAAGCTGCGAATCGCTGAAATCTCTCGGAAAAAGATTTTTATAAACAATGATCGCAAACAATTTATTGCAGTTTAGTTCCGTTGCTTGTATGCGCTGATGATACACGATGTACTCATTGCAGATGTTTTTGAGTATTCGCATGTCATCTATGTACAACGAAATTCCGCGCAAAAAATCCGCACCAAAGTCTTGAAATATTGTCGATTTTTTGAAATGCTCAATAAATTGATCATAAGAATTAGAGCCATCAATCACTGGTACGATTGGGATAAGAAAATCAAAAAATTTTGTTCTATCTTTTGAAGTGAAAATGTCATCACGAAGTAAATAAAAAAAACGGATAATCCTGTTGGACAGTTTCGCATTGACGAGATAATTTATTTCTCTCAGTTTTTCAAATATTTGGTTATAATTAAACCGGTCCATATCTTCGAAAACAATCACGTCAGCTCCGGCGTTCTCGAAAAGATACAAAACTTCATTGAGATACTTGTCAAAAAAAGATTCATTGTTGTGTTCGAAGATTTCTATCTCATTTCCATACAAGGCAATCTTTCTAAAGAAGCATTTATTTCTTAGAGTGTGTACCAGCAAAAATACCAGACAGGCAGCGAGAATAAGGCATAGAATAAATGCCCCCCAATTTGTCAAATCGCTTTCCAAGCAGTGTTTTTCGACCCATTGCCAGCAGTGAGTGAAATTCCAAAAGTAGATCGCCAGCAACACACCAAAGAATACGGGTATAGCAATCTTCAATGTGTCAATAATGGAAATTTTTGCCTTTGTTTTGAAATGCGATTGAGGAATCTTTTTGGGAGGGATTTGATGAAGAAGCTGGTTGAGAATTTTCCCTTCCAGTATTACCTCACTCTTCTTGGACTCTTCAATAACGGGTTCCACTTCACTTTGACATGCGGTTTCAAAATGGGCAAGAGAAATGTGAATAAAGGACAACTCCTTCCCTTTTTTCTCTTTTCTCCAAGTTTTGTATGATTCAAGTACACTGCTTTTTCCTGCGCCATAAGGACCGGTGATAGCGACATTTTTGATATCCTTGTTATCAAAAGCAAAATTGAACGATTCTGAATAAACTTCGATCTTAGCTTGGTCAGTTGGAGTGAGTTTTTCGAAGTGCAAACGGTTAGAACTCATAAGGGTAAAGCCGATGGGATATTTGGGAAGGTACGATAAAAGGAATTATCATATCATAATCGTTTGAGCAAAACACTAGGGTACTCGATGTTTTGTGCCATTTTTCGAGCTTTTTATCTCTCCTTTCCGACCAGTGACCGGTTCGGAAAATAGCATGTTTTGCAGTAATAACTTAGCCGGGTGAAGGAATAAATATTTATTGATAATTTGCAACAAATACAAAAAATAGAGAAATAAATTTGATTCAAATTAAGGGGTTTGGGTAAATTCAGGAAGCCGTTGAAAGTCCTCTATTTTCTCCATTGGTCCTATTTTGCATCCTACTTCATTCGGCTAAGTTATTACGATTTTGTCCGATGCTACTCCCATCTTAAGAGCCGAATCCGGGTCAACTCGAAACAGCCCGAAACGTCTCGAAAGAGTGCTAAAGGAGAAAGTCGTGTAAGCCCGGAAATTACGGCAATTACAGCGGAAACGCTACGTTTTACGGGGTTTGGCTCTGCGCGCAGCTTCGCCAGCCCCACGGATTTCTAATCCGTAGGTTACAGGTTCGAGTCCTGTCGGGCGTGTTTTATGCAATCGCCATAAGTGCCGTAAAACATAGAGTTTGTGTCACTTGGAAGTTTCTTGGTCGCCAATGTTAGTTGGCAAGTAAACATCAAAAAAGTGCCAATTTGCACCTATTATAACCGAGTACGAAGGCACCAAATAGAGCACCACATTAATGCACGCATTTCTTACACGTGGGATTGTTTATACGTTTGGTTGGGTTTGTTGGGTATATTTACGAGTCAGGTAGGTGACTTATTCAGCCGTCCAACGCAGGGGATTTTAAATCTATACGTAAATTTGCTATTTTAGCTACATTAACGTCAGGCGTGTCGCGTTAAGTACTATATTTAACGGCACTTGCGGCGTTTTTAGCGTTCTTGTTTGTTGACCGACTGTACATTGAAAACTGGGAGATAAGTACGTTTAACCCGAATGGAAAGGGCACCACTGCGGTCAAATAGTGTGGAGTAACATTTAAATATTATGTTGCGAGTAAACTTCGAGTTTTATTGTTCTTGACTTAATTTTGAATATCTGCTACACTTACCATTCGGCATGGAGCAGTGCTGAGTAAGGTCGGGGCAGGTCTTCTCGGCGGCCCCTTGTCCGGGGATTGTAGCGATGGATGATATCCACTTAAGTTTGATCTATACTGACGTGCCCAATTTGGTTCCCAGCGGATTAGAGTCGAACAGCCAGTCGAAATCGTTTTCAACTTCGTCCTTTTCCTCGTCTTCGTACCAAGTTTTGAAAACCGCATCATGAGCGACAGGCGTTTCGTCAGTCGAGTCGGTCCGTATTGGATATTTTTGTGAATTTTCAAACAAATCAATCTCTGCAATTGTCGGCGTGCGTGTCGCCATAAAATCGAGATACCGGTAATCTGGTTCGTTTGCCGTGCAAGTTGACAGTAGTACAGAAGCCGCTGTAGAACCATCTGATTCTGAAACATAAATGTTTGATACCGATTCGGAAAAAGCGAGTTCGGGATTGAGCGGCTCCGTTGCGGTGTCATTAATGATGTCGTCGTTTTCAACAATCATTTCTGTATCATCTCCGGTTTGTGTTTCTTGTGCCCAGATTCTTTCGGAAACGTAAACCGTACCGTAATTTACGGTGTTTACATACCCAAAGTAATCGGTGACAAATGCTGTAATCGTGTATTCGCCAGCTTCTCGGTAAATATGGTACGTTTTCACAGACG
>JBOFQC010000995.1:0-4095 GCA_051660725.1 Thermoguttaceae bacterium | reverse complement strand
CTAATCAATGATGCCGCAAACGCAATTGTAAATGTCGGACGCCGACCAATCCGCTCCGCTCCGTATGTGAAAACATAAGTACCGATTACAGCACCGAAATTAAACAGAAGCGACGCGATTCCGGCCCACCAGCCAACATTCTTTTGAATAGCGGAGTTGCGTTTTGATATTGACTCGGCAAGCTCAGTGAATTTTGTCGTGTCGGCAGAAACTTTTTCTTTCGTGTTTGCGTCCGCATCCAATGCAAGAAGTTTGTCGCATTCACTAAGTGTTTCTGCACTTATTCGCCCGACTTTCTTACTTTCCTCGAGCATGTTTTTAAGCAGCGGGATTCCCCACGAACCAGCTGTTTCTGAAGAAATAAGCTCATTGTTTTTTCCGTTGCTTTCCTGCTTGGACTTATCACTTGCATTGTTCGAGCCGTTTTTGTTGAAGAACGAAGTCGTTTCCGCAAATATCGCGGCAGGCGCATTTACCTTAATTGACGAACCAATAAGCGAAGTCGCCTTTATTTTGTTCTTGTCAACAATTGGCAATAACTCTGTTGGATTTGCGACCAACATTCTCACCAATTGCGCATCTTTTTCGTTATCTCCGTCCAACCGGGCTATGTTGTAAGCCTTGTTTCGAAAAGCGGTTCGTGTAAGGTCAATGCTGAAAAAACCGATTCCCCACAAACCAATAACGCCACAAGTGGCAAGTAACATGCCAACAATTGTGTTATAACGCCAACGTGGGTCGGTAAATAAATCGGAAATCGAACCAGCCTTTTTAACACCGCCTGCGGCAATTGCGTCTCGCCATTTTTGCGGTTCTTCAAGATGACGGAACACTACAATTGCAAGCAAAGCAGGCAGAAAGCCGACCATAAACAGCAGACGCCAGACAACGAAATCGCCCAAGTAACCGGCGTCTTTCAATACGGCAAAAAGCATTTGCAACGAACCGGCACACATATTTCCGAGAGCGCCGACAATTTGAAGAAATCCGAGCGTTTTCGGTCTAGCTTTATCCGGCATTGTTTCCGACAGAAGCGTGACACCAGCAGCAAACTGCCCTCCAACGCCAAGCCCTGTTAAGAACCTGTAAAGCAAAAAGTCGAACGCACTAGTTGCAAGGCCGGACATGCCGGTGAAAACTGCGTAAACGAGAATTGTGAAAATCATCGTTTTAGCACGACCAATCTTGTCTCCCATGACACCGAAGAAAATACCACCGGTTGCCCAGCCGATAAGCATTAAAGAAGTGGCAAGTGAAGCAAGATTTGTGACGACAGGGTCTGTCGCATCTACTCCTTTAAGATCAGCAAGAGCGGGAGTACGAACAATTGCGAAGAGCTGCTGATCGAATGTATCAAATCCCCATCCTAGCGAACAGACAAAAAGCACAAACCAGTGGTAGCGTCCCATTGTTTTGTACCACGGGACATTTAAGTCGGGTTTTTCAGGTGGTGTTGTCATTTTGAAATCATCAGTGAGTGTTTAGTCCGCTTGTATACCGAAAACGGATTTTCATACGCTTCGCGTGAAGTGCTTCACCTCCCGCTACCTGCCGTCGAGGCGTGAATCGGTCGGCTCGGTTTACCGAAATTTTGTTGGATTTATTGTAAAAAATTTCAAAAAACCTAAATTCCGACAAGGTGAGCTTTTGACGTTGGACAGTATAAAAAGCGGACTATTTGGGCGAAAAATTTTATAATCTTACATACTCCGGCATTTCGCCGACGAGTGGATTAAGGTATTCGAGGCACTTTTCGGTAACGAATAATCGGTCATTACAAATATAGTCGTCCGGCATTGGTTTTTCACCAAGCGCGACCTCAGAAAGCGGTGCGGTACCAAGCGACCACTTGTACGGTTTGTCAGAGTTGCGTTGAATAGTTACCATGACACCGCTGGTACCAGCCAATGCCAGCTGAACTGCTTGTTTACCGCAAGCGTAAGCTTCTTCTATGTCTTGTTTCACAGCCCTATCTGCTGCGCTCATTTGGAGCGATTCGGTTATCTGGAATTCGCCACGCCAGCCGAAAGCGTCTTTAATCATACGGTGCAACATCATAGCGGCACTGGTGCCACCCATTGCTCCGAATTCGACGTTTGAAAATTTGTCACGCTCTCCAGATTCGCTGATTGGTCGTCCGTCTGCGTAACAAACGCCTTCACCGCAAACAATACTTACCCATCCGAATTTGTCGTAGACGGATTTTACCTCTGCGAGGAATTTTTCTTTATCAAACGGCCTTTCCGGTAGTAAAATGATATGCGGCGCGTCTTCTTCGTTTTTCTTTGCACATGCAGCCGCTGCGGGGAGCCACCCTGCTGAACGACCAACCGTTTGAAAGATTACATATTGGTCGACATGTTTCATGTCGCGAGCCAACACACCGGCTTGAAGCACAGAAAGAGCCACGTATCTTGCGGCAGACGCGAACCCAGGTGTGTGATCGGTTGCGAACAGGTCGTTGTCGACGGTTTTGGGAATACCGACGCCACGAAGTTCGTAACCATTCTCCTTGCAGTATTTTTCGATACGATGAATCGTATCCATTGTGTCGTTACCGCCGATAAGAAAATAATAACGAATATTAAATTTTTTCAACTGCTCGAGAACTTGCGGAAAATCGGCATCCTTAAGTTTGTAGCGGCAACTGCCTAGCGCACTGGAAGGTGTGGTTTTAAGTCCTTCAATTGTTGCGGTGGAGACTGTTCCGAAGTCTAAAACCTCGTCTCGCATGAATCCTTCGATTCCGTAGCGCATGCCGAGCACTTTTTCAATTGTCCCGGTTGCTTTGAGAGCTTCTTGGACAACACCACATAAACTTGCGTTTATCACTGTTGTTGGTCCACCACTTTGTCCGATTATTGCGTTTCCTTTAAGCATTTTTTACTATTTAATATTTGAATTTTTCTTAATTGACCAAGTTTGATCGACTTATTGATTTCGGTGAAAAAAAGTGGTCAGCACACCTTCGTGCAGCAAATATTTCATACGAAGCACAAAATTTGCAGTATTATGCTGGTCAAAATCGTGCTCGAACACCAATATTTACCGAGTTTAGTCGATATCGAATACATAAACCACAGAATACCAAACTCGACGTGCCGCGTCAACAGGCGAAAGAAAATGGGTGCAGTAAAATTTAAAAAACATAAACACTTACGGACAATCACTACCACTGTGATAATCAATACCGCTCTGGATTTAATTTCGAATTTCAAGTTTTTATATTATGTAATTCAACTTCTTTTTAAGAATAGTACGATATATTTCAGTACGGTAAGTTATGTGCAAAATGAGGTTTAATACAATATTTTTGCGATAAAAAGCAGTAAAAAATGTAATCTTCCAATCAATAAATACTAATCTTTTTTTATAAATAATTTGTATTTAACGAGGTTAGATTTGTAAGCATTACATTAGCTATTTGGGTCTTCAGGTGATAATCTATGAGTTCAGTATCAAATTATCCCGTGTATAGTGGGCAGCAGTGGGCTAAAAGTGCCGTCTCCAAACAAAATGCGGACGGAACAAATACCCCAGTGCAAAGCGAAGCAGCTGGTAATCAGTATGTCGACGTCGTGAGCTTGCGAGGTGCCGTACAGGATATAACCAAGTTCACGCCGGAATTTATTGCCAGTCAACCTCATGATGTCGTTACTTACGACAGACCAATGCCGTCAAATTTGCGGGATGATGGCGAGGCGTTGCCTGCCGAGCATCTCGCTCGAATTGCCGAGTCGCGAAAGAATATGCCCCCGTCTCTGGTCGATATTTTTTATCCCGGTGCAGCAGAAGCCAGCCGCATCAATAAAGCCCAACAAGAATGGGACAACAATCCGCTTAGTCGCTGGGATTACCACAAAGGAGCCGAAGCGTATCAAGGGCATGACATAATGCAGTGGATGACGGACGATTTTGTAACAGTCGTTTCAGAAGATAATAATTGGGGACAGAAGGCAGCGGTTTCAACTTAAGGAAAAACTATATCACAAACAACAGAATAGCTAAACCGGGGAGAACAGGCTGTTTTATGGTTTGTTCGCCAACCTTCCCAGTTTATCATCCTGACATCTGCTTTGCCTTCCTACAAAGGTT
>JBOFQC010000994.1:0-11048 GCA_051660725.1 Thermoguttaceae bacterium | reverse complement strand
AACTTCAGTTTTTCATTTACCTAATCTTGGGAATAATCAGGGGTTACAAAGTGGATACGATTCTACTTGTTCGTTCTAAACGGGTTCGTTTGCATACCTGCATCTAATGGCAGCCTGGGCAAAATAGGGCGTGTTGTCTTGATTTTCTGGAGTTCGGAATTCTTACGAATAGTCTTAAATTATTGATTCATGCGGTTGTAGTGGAATTTCTGTCAGCTCTTAAATTTCTGATATTTCTATAAAACAGGGTCGATTCAGAAGTAGGAGTGAAATGCAAAATGCTGAAAGTTTCTAAAAACACAGTGATTTTGATTTAATCGTAATTCGCGATTTTTCTAAAAGTAGTTTGTTTTCAGAAGATTACAGAGATGTAGGCAAAACCTTCAGGTTTTTTCATTTAATGATGAAAAGTGAAATTGCAACACCAAACGAAATTTCTCCATTGAGTTCAGTAGCGGTTTCAGACTTAGCTATTATTTCTCAACGAAAGAATGATTGGCGGGCAGGACAAAAGTTAAAATAGAAGATATGCGTTGTGTTTTCCGATGAGGTTGACATTTCGGATAAAAAAGAAAAACAAAAATAATCTGTTTTATTAAACTATGTCGAGTTTAACGACGATATAGAATTTACGGATAAAATAGATTTTAACGAGCGTAGTAAATGTTTACTACTTTAGTGTATCTATCAGAAAATCAAGTAATCCAGGAAGTAAGTCTTATGCGTGGACGAACCCGAATACAACAATTACTCGTATGTGTCTTGGTCGCAAATGTTATAGGTTGCGGACCGGCACATCCACTATATTTGACGTCGAAGGGACAAATCGACAAGAACTATATTAGTTCTGCGACTCGTATTTCGTACCCGGATACGAACATTGAACCTTCATTAGAAGTAACCGGTTCAGGGGATCCGTTCACGGTCGCCAACCCGGATATTGAAGGGAACTATTACGACATCACGCTTGAGGAAGCGATCTGTATAGCGATGCAAAACAGCAAAGTTATCAGGACCCTCAACGGTGTCGGATTTTCCGGAAACGGAATCCAGGGAGTACCACAAGGGCTTTTAAGCAGTCCGCAAGGTACCGCAACGGTTTACGATGTTGCGTTGACCGAAAGCGACCCAAGATACGGTGTTCAGGCGGCACTTTCGCAGTTCGACGCGATTCTTAAGTCGTCCTTAAGTTGGGGGACCGAAGATCGTGGAACGATGCCGAAAAGTGCTTCAACAACAACTGAAACCGGAACATTCCAGACAAGCATACAAAAGACGAACGCTACAGGTGGTACTGTTTACGCTACAAACGGAAACAATTACTATGCTGGAAGCCGTTACGCACAACCATTTTGGGCGGCTTACGTCGAAGGTGGTATAAGCCAACCCCTTTTGCAGGGACGTGGCGTGCAATTTAACCGCATAGCTGGACCCGGTTCGATACCAGGTTTCTATAACGGCGTTTCAATTGCCAGAATCAATACCGATCAAACCCTTGCAGATTTTGAACGTGCTTCCCGTGACTTGGTTTTTGACGTTGAAAAAGCGTATTGGAATCTGTACTTGGCTTATCACACACTCCATTCGGTTAAAACTGGTTACGCCGCAGCAGCGAAAACGTATGAAACTATCCTCAATAAATATAGAAGAGGTCACAAAGAAGGAACGGCAATGGCTGAAGGACAAGCCCGAACTCAGCTATGTAATTTCCGTAAAAGAGCCGAACAGGCACAAGGTAACTTGTTCAAAGCGGAGAGAATGTTACGCTACATAATGGGCATTTCGCCGACTGACGGAAGATTTTTACGACCTTCAACTGAGCCTAATGTTGCTCCCATTCACCTCAATTGGAATGACACCGTTTCGGAAGCACTCGTTCGTTCACCTGAACTTCGTAAGCAAAGATGGGAAGTCAAGAAACAGGAACTGCAACTCCTTGCCAGCAAAAACTACCTGCTTCCGAGATTGGACTTGAACGTCAGTGGTCGATTTAACGGTGTAGGTGAAGATTGGATTGACTCCAGCAGTGCGAATTCCAGTGCTTACGGTTCACTTACAAAGAGCGAATTCGGCGATTACCAAGCTGGTTTGAGCTTCTCGCAGAATATCGGAAAGAGAAAAGAATTGGCTGCCGTACAGAACTCCAGACTCACTTTGATCCGTTCGCAAGTACTTTTGCAGGAACAAGAGTTAGAACTGGTCCACCAATTGCAAGAGTCGTTTAACGAAATCGCAACCAACTACCAAGTTAGCGTGACCGGTCTGCAAACCAGACTTGCGGCCCAAGCTTCACTCAAAGCGTCGACGAAACTATACGAAAACGGAGCGACAACTTTGGATCAGGTACTTACAGCACAACAAAATGTCGCGGAAGCAGAAACCGATTTCTACAGTTCACTTGTTGCGTACAACCTCGGAATCGCGGAACTTCACCGCCGCAAAGGATCACTGCTCGAATACAACAACGTGTACCTTTCGGAAGGTCCGTGGCCAGCAAAAGCATACTCCGATGCTCGTGAACTTGCTCGGAAACGTGATGCCGGTCATTACCTGAACTACGGTTACACTCGTCCGCAAGTGTTCAGCAAAGGTGAGTATCAACAATTCCAAAACTATTCGAATTCCGAAGACTTCAGATTCGACAACGGGAATGGCGGCGGAAACGAAACGATCATTGAAGAAATTACTCCGGAACGTGCCCCGGCACAGGAGATCAAAACGGATGATTATGACACGAACTTGCAAACACGTCGTCTGCCGGCCACAAATAATTCGGCACTGACACAAGCAAGTTTGGATCAGCAAGTATATGCAGTCCAAACAGCTTCCAAAAGACCGAATTTTGGAACTGCCCCTGCTCCGCAAAAACCATTCGCAACGCAGGGATCAATGACCAGCACGGCTCGTAACCCAATGTCGAAAAACGTAGGCTCGCCGATTATGCAAACGAGCTACGGAAAATAAACGAAAGCATTGTTAGCCCCGGAGCCCTGCTCCGGGGTGCCACGCCGAGCAGGTGATTCGAAATTATCTAACTCCTAACTTCTATCTTCTATCTCCTAAATTCTGCCGTTTTTAATACTGACGCCTAAAATTAATGTGTATCTTGAAACATTATTTTTCTGGCAGAGCTCGGCAGCGGCGACCCGAAAGATAAAACCTTGTCGTGGTATTTTTTCAGGTCGAAATCTTTTCCCAACTTCGCTTCGTAATCTCGACGAAGTTGGATCATTTCCACTTCTCCGACAAAGTAAGTCGAAAGCTGTGCGGAAGTTAAAAGAGCACGAATCCATTTCAATGCCGCTTCCCGTTCTTCCTGAAAGCCAAGCTCGGTCATCATGTGCATTGCTTCTTCTCTGCTCATATTGCCGGCATGAATTCCCTGGTCAATGAGCGCATTTGTCATTGAACGAAGATCCCATTTTAAGTTAATGAGCTTCATCAACGGGTCGTCGTTCATGTAACCTTGTTCGTTCATCATTTTTTCGGAATAAATTGCCCAGCCTTCAATAAAAGTACCGGACTCCAGCACGCTCCGCAATTTACCGGGATAACGGTTGGAATGCGCAAGCTGTAAATAATGGCCCGGCATCGCTTCGTGAATCGTGAGTTCATGAATCGAACGTAGATTATACTCACGTAAAAATGAACGGATCTGTTCTTCTGACCAATCTGCCGGAATAGGAGAAACGGCGTAAAATGTTTTTTGGCCGACATCAAGTGCGCCGGGCGAATCGCAGTAAGCAATTGAGACACCACGTTGAAATTCCGGCATGACGATTATTTCAACCGGGTCCGGCGGAATTGTGATCAAATCTTTTTCTCTGACGAAATCGGTAGCGTACTTCAACGATTCGTTTGCGACTTTTACAACGTCTTCTGGATTAGGAACGTCACGGTACGCAACTTCCAGAGCGGCTCGAATTATCGCTTGTTTGTACTCCGGGGTAGGATTTTCCGGGAATTTCGTGCCGGGATATTCTTTCGAGTAAACGGTTTTGGAAATTTCATACATTTCTTCACGGGTCTCGGCAATTTTTTCTTCCGCAAGGCGTTTTACTTCCTCTTTCGTAATCGGAGTTCCGAGCGAATAGTAAAGTTTCTTGTCGTAAAGTTTTTCGCCGAGTCGGAAGTCCGCTTTAGCATTTGGAACGAGTACGTCTTCAATCCATTTTTGGTGTTCTTCAACGGATTCTTCTGCGATTTTAATGGCGTTTTCAAGCCGTTTTCTGTCGGCTGCGGAAAGTTTATCAAGTTGCGGCTTAACAGTGTCGTCAATAATGGAAATCACGCCGCGATTCTGTTTTACTGCCGCATCTGCCTGGACCGGCGAAACAAGCTCCGGTTTTAGCGTTTTCCGTATTTGTGAAAAAAGACGTGGAAATTGTTCGAGCCGATCTGCAACGTGCATAAGCCGTTTTTTAACCGGTGCAAAGTCGCGAGCCATAATATTGTAAACCGCACTGCCAGGCAAGCCGGTGTAAATAATCGGGTCGGACTCCCAATTTTTAAGTTCGGCCAGATAAAACATACCAGCTTCGAGTCGGTGTTTTAACATCTCATAATCGATCTGATTCTGGAGCGAAAGTTGCGTCGGATTGATTTTTTCGAGTTCTGCCAGATATTTTTTTAGAAACGCCATTTCGGCAGCACGTGCTTCTTCGCTCACTTCGTCGAGTTTGCTGTCAAAGCGGTGATCGCCCAGCCAGGTTGCGCCGACTGGCGAAAAAGCGGGAAATTCGTCCACGTACTTTAGTCCGAGCTTTTCAAATTCGGCATTAGGCTCTGCCGCCTTTAACGTAAATAAGGCAACAAAAACGAATACAACTGATAAAAATTTTTTTCGCATTGTGTGTAAAATTGTTTAGCCGAGCGTCCTAGACGCCGGTGTAAAAAAACAAAAAACCGGAATCTAGGACACACCGGTATAAACTTACGGAGCGGAAAACACGCCGCCGTCTTGTCGGTTGCAGAGGAAACCGAGTATTATCGGCTCCGTTGACTGCGAAACGAAATGGACCGAGGCGTCTGCGTACAAACCAAACGCACCGCCGCTGTGCCAGCTGCGCATCTCGGAGATGTAATTAGAACAGTCGGCACACAACCACGGCGTGGTCGTGTTGAAATGTTCGCACTTCGGCTTGAAATTTACCGTAGCGGGCGATTTGCGAAAAATGTTCGAACCGCTGATCCACTGCCCGTTACCGTAAACTTTCGGGTCAATTGTTTCGTAGGAAGAGCATTCGGCAACCATCATTGTGTTTGAGGTTCCGTCCGTAATGTTCTGGAAACCAATTCTCGGAGCCGGGTCGTACAAACCGGTGTTCCAATCGAGATTCGCGCCGACAATCACTCCGAATCTTCCGAACGCTTTCGAATTGTAATCGCGGTTACCGTAATCGTCGAGAATCCGTTCACTGCAAACGCCGGCATAATGTGCCGGAGCGCGTTGGTACGCTACATCATATTGCGCACCACTCGTCAAATAGTCAATACAGCTGATAATTTTTCTGTCGGAATCGCTTGGACACAAAAACGTAGGCACAAGCGTTGCGGCAAGTTTTGCGTTTCCACTTACGCCGACTCCGTTTTCGTCGGCCCCGTCAATAATGCTTACCGTGAAATCAAGCTGAGAACCGAGATTCGTCTGTTCGATAAACGGAAGTGTAAGAGCCGCCCAACCGAAATTTGTGCAGCTGTCCCACGAAACACCGGAAATTTGACCCGCCGGAAACGAACCTTGCGTTTCGTGATAATTGTGCATTGCGATTCCGATCTGGTGCAAATTGTTACTGCACGCCATACGTCTTGCCGCTTCACGTGCCGCTTGAACCGCCGGAAGGAGCAGTCCGATCAGAATACCGATAATTGCGATTACGACCAAAAGTTCGACCAAAGTAAACCCATACTGATTTTTGCGCATGTTGATAAGATTTTGCTGCCGGCAGCCGTTCGAATAGAAAATAAGACTACCGGTTGGTGTCTGCTAACAATTCCTCGTCCTTCGCTCACGGAATTGCGGTACCGAAATTGGTAGGTCTTCTGACTTACGGCAATGAAAACGCCGGTCTTCTCAACCCGCAAAAAGCAGGTTAATGACCAAATTAAGAAATAGCGTTTCTGGCCCGTTTACAGCGGCGAGGACCGTTCCGGTTTTGCACCGGATTCCCTGTTTATCGAACAATTCCAGCGGAATCTCCGATCACCAATTTCCTCAAAGTTATCGGTTTTTTTACCACAGACCGAAACGCATGTCAACTATACCTGAATAATCTTCGCATATCAAATATTCGGGATTCTTGTGTATGGAACAAAAAAATGTTAAAATCGTATCAGTTGCATAAACGCATTTGACGATTATGTTTTTCCGAAGTGCCGAAGCCGGTTTTTTCCATGCCTGACCTGCCAAGGTTCACATGCTAACTATTTGAAGAATCATGAAAAAAGTCCAATATCTGCTGAGTATGTTATTTTTACTGGCGTTTGTTGCCACTGGAATAACCGTCCAATCGGTTTCAGCACAGGAAGAGCCGAAATTCGATGAGGCCGCTTTTAAAGTGCCTGAAGACAAAAGTATTGATGAACTTCTGGAACTTGTCCAAAAAAACAAGCAAACACCAGTTGTTCCTTATGACAGAAGTAACAGAAGCGAAGTCTTTGCTTATTTCGCCCGGTTGAGCCAAATGGAATTGGAAATTTGCGAAATTATGCTTGCAAAAAAACCGACTGACGAACAGCTTGGACAAACTCTTGGGATTGCAAGAGGAGCTTTGAACGTTTTGAAGCAGGTTACGAATAAAGAAAATAAAGTTTACATTTCAAACCTTGAAAAAATTGAAAAGGAAATTGAAAAAATTCTCGAAAACGCTCCGTCCGCAGAAGCAAAATTACTTGCTGTAGCAACGAAAATCGAACTTGCTATTGATAAAGGTGATTTCGAAAAAGCTACCGAACTGATTGACCAAACGTTGGCACAAACAGAAGCGAACGAAGAAAAAGTTGGGCTGCTTATGCTCAAGTTGCGAGTGCTGCAGGAAGCCAACATGGATTTGAGCAAAATAAACGCCGATTTTTTCACGCAGTATGAAAAGATTGTGGAAGAAATCGAAAAAGCTGATCCCAATTTACTTGTTCCACGGTTTGGATTCTCAATGGCCAAAATAAATTGGTTGGCCGATAATAAAGGCAAAATCGAAGATGTTAAACCTCTGCTCGACTTTGCCAAAAATTTTGTTGAAAAAAATACGCGTATGGCCCGTGTTATTACGCAATTGGAGATGCCACTTACAAAAATTGGCGAAAACAGTGGTGAACCGGATTATTACTCAACTGTTCTTGACGAATTCAAGAAAGCGTACCTGGAATCGGGCAACCCGGATTTGGCAAAAGCAGCCGCACAAATTGACGGTGCCAGACGGTTCGCCAAACTCGTCGGAAACGAAATGCCGATTAAAGGTTATCTCTTGAACGGTGAAAAATTCGACTGGGAAAAATATAAAGACAAAGTCGTTCTTATCGACTTCTGGGCAACTTGGTGCGGTCCGTGTCTCGGCGAAATTCCTAACATGAAAGCGAATTGGGAAAAATACCATAAGGACGGATTCGAAATCATCGGAATCGCGGTCTGGGACAAAACCGACATTGTGAAAGATTTCGTGGAAAAAGAAGGCACACCGTGGACGATCATGGACGACCAACAAGGAATCGAAGCAGGAGATGAAAGTCTTGCTGCATACTACGGTGTCACCGGTATTCCGACAATGGTGCTTATCGGTCGTGACGGAAAAGTTATTTCGACCAGAGCACGCGGCGCTGAACTTAACAAATTACTTGAAGAACAATTCAGTAAATAAGCATTACGTATGAGGATAATTGCAATGGGAACCGGCGGTTTTGCGGTTCCTTCCCTTGAATTTTTAATCGAACACGGACACGAGATTATCGCCGTAGTAACGATGCCGCAACGCACCGGTCAAGGTAAAAGACCGGTGGTTACGCCAATGCGTGCCGCTGCGAATAAATACGGAATTCCTATACATGAGCCGGAGAATATAAACACCCGTGAGTCACATGATTTGCTTTATCTGCTCGGCGCGGAACTGCTTTTTGTGTGCGATTACGGACGGATTCTCTCAACCGACATCCTGAAATCGACGCCGCTTGGTGGCATTAATTTACACGGTTCGTTGTTACCCAAATATCGTGGTGCCGCGCCGATAAACCGATCCATTCTTAACGGTGACACCCATACGGGAGTTTCGGTTATTCACATGACCGCCAAGGTTGACGCCGGCCCAATCGTTGCCGAAAGCGAACCGATTAAAATTTTAGACGAAGACAATGCGGTTTCATTGGAAGAACGGCTCTCGGTTGCCGGTGCCTGGTTGGTGGTTAGAACCGTCGACCAAATGGCAACCGGTCGAATGCCGGCAATTCCACAGCCGGAACGAGAAGTGTCGAAAGCGCCGAAGCTGAGAAAAGAAGAAGCGATTATTGATTGGAAACGTGACGCCACGTATATCAACAATCACGTTAAAGCAATGGTTCCGTGGCCTCGCTCTCATACTTTTTGGCAGAAGGAGGCGGGCAAAACATTACGACTTATCCTTACATCGACTGAAATTATTGATAGAAATACTGTTCAGGACGCCATTTCCGCACCCGCCGGTGTAGTCGTTAAAGCAAAGGGTGACCAATTATTGGTTTCGTGCGGGAAAAACGCAAATGGAAAAGAGACTCTTTTGCGAATAAATAAAATCCAACCTGCCGGCAAAGGCGTTATTAATGCCGAATCGTTTATCAACGGTTACAATATTCGGCCCGGCGATTCGTTTGGAAATTACGAGCAGTAGTACCAACACTGCAAATGTAAATTTGTCAATTGTGTTTTGCCGCTGATTCTGGATCAGCGTTTTTTAGCACCGTCTATCAGGAGTTGTGTCATCCTTGTCAGGGGGCATATATAAACATATAAAAATGTGTTATAATAAAGATTATTAATTTGACACAGAAATCGTCTAAATTTTAGTATAAAAATGCCCCAAATTCAAGTAAAATCGAAACACAATCTCAGTGCAGAAGAAGCGACGACACGAATTAAAAAACGTATTTCGGAAGAAGTCGACAAACAGGTCCACTACGTCACCGATGTTAAAGAAACATGGTCGGACCCGAATCATGCGGAGTTTTCTTTCAAGGCGTATGGGTTCGCGCTAAGCGGAAGTTTCGCGTCTGAACCGGGCGAAGTGGATGTGTCAATTAATCTTCCATTTGCCGCAATTATGGTCAAAGGCATGATCGAAAGCCAGCTTAAAACTGCTCTTGAGCAGGTTTTGCAATAATTTACTATGTTTGCCGCCAAATCCTGTTCGGCGAAAATGTGTTAGCCGCCGAGCCCTGCTCGGCGTTGTTTGGTAGGCGACTTTATCCGAAAACGGCTCCAGTTTCGGAGAAGCTGGACTACATTTGAGCTGCTCAGTCAACGGTTTATCTGATCATTGTCCATTCAGGTTTCGGCAATTTATCGGCTAGGCCACGTTCTTTCGGCATTGCGCCGGAACCGTTACGATGATTTTCGAAATATGCTAACCAATTATCAACATTATTACCGTAATCTTTACCGGTACAAACGTGTAATGTGTTTGTTGTTTCGTAGCGAATAGCAAGGTCTCTGTCGCTTAAGCATTTTTCAAGTAGCTCCATTGTTTCCGGCTGACATTTCTGGCCTGCTTTCGACAACGATTGTATTGCCGCAATTCGTACATCTTTGTCAATGTCCGACATAACTATGTGACGCAACGTGTGTTCGGTGTCGGGACTAATACCTTGATTTTTATCGGCATTACGTACCAAGCCGCGGCAAGCGGTTATACGAACATAAACATTTTCATCTGACAACGCCATTTTTAAATTATCCACTTTGCTCGGATGTGGTATTTTGGCAATTGCCGCAACGGCTTCACGTCGCATATTCGGGTCGCTTGAGCTTTTATATTCGGTCACAAGTTGTGCGATTACCAGTTCTCGTTCTCGTTCTGAAGCATTTTGGGCGCGTTCAGCCTTTTCACGTATAATTTTTGCTCTTTCGTTGGGTGGAATCAAGCCCGGTATTTTATCGCTTTTGCGTGTGAAAAAACAACTGTGCTTTATCAAATACTCGTTGTTTGTTGCGCAGCCGAGCACTAATACAGTGCTGAACACTACGTATATTATTAACGCTAAGCTAATTTTTTGCTCTGATTTTTTCATCCAAGTATCAAGTATACTGGGGACGGTTTAAATTTTCTTGTATATACACGTAAAATTACGGATACAGAGCGGAGCTTAGCAATTATAAGAAATCAATGCAAGAGCAGTTTTTACAAGATAAAACTTTTGCCACGCGTTACACAGCGAGCCGCCAACGTTAGTTGGCGGGTGAAGTAGGCTTTCTCACATACGCAGTTCAAATAACAGCCGGAATGGAGCGCAGCGTAATGACGGTTAGTCGAGAAAAACGTCGCTATGTGCCTGTAAATAACTTTGACATAAGAGGAAAATCTGGCAGCGGCATCCTTACCACGTAGTGGTTACGGAATGGTAGCACACGAACGTAATAAAAACGCCCAATCCCAGCGGGGTTGCGGAAAGGTTGAACTGGGAAAAATGCGTAAAATCAAGAGGTTACCCCTTCCGCAACTCCTACGGAGTTGGAGATTTGAGAAGGAATCCCTTGCTACCAATCCGTAACCCATAACGGGGTAAAGAGTTACAATTGTAAATATCATTTTTACTGCCCGATACGTTGTTGCAGTTCTTCGAGAAGTTCGTCTTTCTTTACTCGCCACTGTTTCAACGTGTCACGGTCACGGACAGTAACCGTGCCGTCTTCAATCGTTTGACCGTCAACGGTGATGCAGTACGGAGTTCCGATTTCGTCCTGGCGGCGATAACGGCGTCCAACTGCCCCTTTGTCGTCGTAAAACACCGACATTTTTTTCTTGAGTTCGCCGTAAATTTCAGTTGCGACTTCCGGCATTCCGTCTTTTTTGACCAATGGGAAGACTGCC
>JBOFQC010000993.1:0-5203 GCA_051660725.1 Thermoguttaceae bacterium | reverse complement strand
TACCTGAGCCGCCGTGTAAAACCAACGGAACCGTACTGACTGCATCCAATTTTTTTAGCCGTTCAATGTCAAGGTTAGGCAGCTGCTCGTAAACGCCGTGAGCGGTTCCAATTGAAACGGCAAGCGAATCAACTCCGGTTTCGGCGACGAATTTTACAACTTCTTCCGGTTCAGTGAGAACATTGGCGACGTTTCCGGTCATTTTCAGGTCGAAACCTCCGACCAGACCGAGTTCCGCTTCGACTGTAGCGCCGTAAGGTTTGGCCATTTCGACTGCTTGTCGGGTAATTTCGACGTTTTTGTCGAATGGGAAAGAGCTTCCGTCATACATTACAGAAGTGAATCCGTTATCGAGAGCACGCTGTATCGTTTCAAGGTCGGAAGCGTGATCGAGGTGCAACACTATTGGGACGGTGTAAGCGGACTCAACTGCTTTTACAAGTCGAGGGAGATATACCCAGGTTTTTTCGTCGAATTCTGCGGCATAACACATAACGAAAACCGCTGAATTGCATTCCTGAGCCGTGTCGAGAATTGTGCGAACCATAATGTCTTCGACACAATTAAAACCGGGAACGGCATAATGATTTTTTCGTGCGTGAGCCAGTACTTCTTTTGCTGTTACAAGCATTGTCGGATTTGCATGTTAAAGGTAATTATACCATACGTAATCTTAGAACCGCAGTTGTGTTTGCCTTGCCCTGCCTTAAAAGCAAGATTTTCAAAGCGAGTAAACCGCAACTCATGGACCAAGTGGAGTATAAACATCTAGTATCACCAAATGTCTTGGAGACTCCGGTGACAAAAAATAAAAGAGTATTATACTCTATTTAATGAGAATTACAATAACAAGGGTTTCCAGATATTCAGTACTGTAATTTTTTTGTTTTATGATTTCCCCACAAACGTGGGGATCCACCGTTATCCGGTTCGTAATTTGAACATGATTATGGTCACCCCTACAACCGTGGGGACATTTATACCGGAGCCCGGTATATCAGTGATTGTTTCGCAAAACGAACTGCGACACCATTGTGTTCAGGTTGTGTGCCTGAGCGGAAAGATTCTTCGATTCGGAAGATGTTTCCTCGGCACCAGATGCGTTTTTCTGCGTAACTTCCTCGATTTGCCTGACACCAACCACAACTTGCGAAACTCCTTCCGCTTGTTCACGGCTGCTTTGTGCAATGTTTTCGATAAGCTGCGACACCTCTTTTTGCGATTCGACGATTTTATCAAGAACAACGCCGGTTTTTTCCGCAAGTGTTGCACCGGAACCGATTTGCCGGTTGCTCTGATCTATTAAATCGGCAGTTTCTTTTGCCGCTTTAGCACTTCTCGCGGCCAGATTCCGTACTTCTTCCGCCACAACGGCAAATCCTTTTCCATGCTGTCCGGCCCTTGCCGCTTCAACCGCTGCGTTAAGGGCGAGCAAATTTGTTTGAAACGCGATGTCATCAATCATTTTGATAACCTGTTTCACAGTTGCCGACGTTTTCGTGATTTCGGTCATTGAACCTAACAATTCTTTCATCAACGACTGTCCGTCTGCGGCAACTTCATTGGCGCCACTGACTGCTTGTTTCGTGCGATTCGCGGTATCAACATTGTTCTGCATGTTTTCATTCAGCCCAACCATTACGGCTGAAATCTGTTCGACACTCGACGCAGATTGAGCAGTGCTGTTGGAAACCTGCTCCGCTGCCGATGCAATCTGTCTGGAACTGGTTTCTACAACATTAACGGTGTTCTTTACATTTGCAAGAGTCGCGTTGATACCGGTAATCATCGTGCTAAGACTTTGATTCATGATATCTTCCGTACTTTTAACATTGACATCAACGTTCCAATTTCCGTTTGCCAAGTGCTCCGCCAAATTACTGACCTGACGGTATTCGTTCAGTACTTTTTCAAGAGAACGTCCTACTTCACCGATCTCGTCTTTACGAGTTTGTATTTTTACAGGAATATCCATATGTAAATCGCCTACGTCTACGAGACGTTGCAATATTCTGGTGCCACTTTTCAAGTCTGATACAATTCCATTCGCAACCAAGTAGGAGCAAGCCAGTGTAGCAGCGGCACAAATTCCAAGTGCGATCCAAACAGGCAGAGCTGCGTTATCCAAAAGCCATTGGCTCTCTTTCTGAATTTTATTGGCCTGTTCAAGTGAAAGTGTATTTAATTCATTTAAATCGGCGAGCAATTTGTCCGCAGTCGGGTTTATCTCATCATGGAAGTAATCAATTGCGGCTTGTGGATTTTTCGGGTCCCAAAGACTTATAAGTTTGGCACCCATTGTGTGAACGTCCAAGTGTCCCGGTGCAATCGCGTTAAATTTTTCATGCAATTCTGGTATCATCTTTTCAGTGCGACGATCACCTTCACCGTAATACCATTTTCCGAAAGCACAAACTTTACCATCTGTTACGATTTTTATTTCTTGCGCATTATCAGAAATCGCGTTTTGAATAGTACGCAACCACGCAAGGTGTGCCCGTTGGGCATCAACAATCTCGGTTCTAAAACTTCTATAATTTTCTTCTGAAGCGATCTTTTCGCGGATAACGTTGTTAGTGTATAAGCTAATACCACATGTTATTGAAGCAAGCAGAATGCCAATACAACCGACGCCGAAAATTTTTGAAAAAAGGTTCATTAATCTTGTAAATTGTTTGTTTGAAAGAGCTTATATGCGAACGACAATAATGAATAATAGCTTCATTTTGAAAAAGGGTAATAAAAAAAACAAAAGTTTAACCATTACATCATTTTAAAGTTTGGAATGAAACGATTATATTAATTAAATGGAGGTTTTTTATTGCTCTAACCACTTTTTGATCTCTTTCATTAGCTTTTTAGGATCAATTGGCTTGCTGCAATACGCGTCCATTCCTGCGTCGTAACATCGTTGCTGGTCTTCTTTTGTAGCGTTTGCCGTAAGCGCGATAATTGGAATTCTTTTTTTGCCGTTGTGCAGTTCCCAATCACGAATCAATTTTGTCGCTTCGTAACCATCAGTTTCCGGCATTTGGCAATCCATCAAAATCAAATTATAATCCTTCGCCATTGCGGCGTCACAAGCTTCGCGGCCATTAATCGCCAGATCACAATGTAAACCAGATTCCGAAAGCAGGTTTTGCACCACAATCTGATTCACTCTGTTATCCTCAGCGACGAGAATGCGGCAGTCTTTGGCAAATTCCTGCCATTGCGATTCATACTCACTTGCCAAATGTACTCGATGTATTCCGGACTTTGTTTTTACTTCTTCAGTCAAATCCTTAATAAATTCGCTCCATTCGGAGTTGTACAGTTGGGTCATAGTTACGTCGAACAACTGCGAATAACCAATTGGTTTGGTCACCCGCATAATTTTGACGTGCTGCGAAGTGTTTGTGTAGTCAGCATTTATCGGCAGCAGAAGTGTGACGCCAATTTTATGCCAGATAGGATTTTTATCGATTCTCCCGGCAAGTTCATAACCGGACCCATCACGGAGCTTTTCATCAATCATCACGATATCAATCGGACGTTTTTCCGCTTCCGCTTTATTGAGTAACGCAAGCGTCGATTCAATTGAATCAGCTTTCAACACCTCCATTTCCCAAACATCCAGTTGCCGGGTAAGTGATTTTCTTACAGTGGCGTTTTCAGAAGCAACGATCACTCTTTTTTCTTTCACGGTAAAGCGGTCATGAATGCCGATGTAACCAACACCGACGCAAAGTCCGCAGTCTGAGTAAGGACACGCGTTCAAACCTTTTTTCGAGCATGTGAGTTCGTCTGATGTGATACACTTTTTGACGGGGGCGTCACATTCAAGCGGCAATCTGAACCAGAAATTTGAACCTTTGCCCGGTTCGCTTTTGACGCCAATTTCTCCGCCCATCAATTGAACGAGTTTCATTGAAATCGCCAAGCCGAGTCCTGTACCGCCGTAAATTCTTGAGGTTGAAATGTCTGTTTGCGAAAACGCTTTGAAAAGTTTATCTTGCCTATCAGTGGGAATACCAATACCGGTGTCATGAACTTCGAATAGAACATTTAGCCGGTTACCGTCCCATTCTTGTGGTGTCACGTCAACATGAATTCCACCGGTGTCAGTAAATTTAATTGCGTTTCCGACGAGATTCATCAACACCTGGCGTAAACGTCCGGCGTCACCTTTCAAAATACGTGGCAGGATCGGATGAAATGTTGCGCAAAGTTCGAGTCCTTTTCCTTGCGCTCTTGACGAAAGGATACCGAGAACCGACTCCGTTGTGTTCAGCAGGTCGAAATTTTCCGACTCGATTTCGATTTTCCCGGCCTCGATTTTCGAAAAATCAAGAATGTCGTTGATCAGGAACAATAATGATTCTCCGGAAATTTTTGTCAGGAGAGCGTATTCGTGCTGTTTCGACGTAAGTTGTGTTTGCAGCATGAGTTCGGAAAGTCCGATGACACCATTGAGCGGGGTTCGGATTTCATGCGACATCGTAGCAAGGAACTGACTTTTCGCTTTGTTCGCTTCTTCAGCGGCTTGTTTTGCGTGGAGTAATTCCACCTGTTCCGTTGCGATTCTTTTTTCGGCCTTCTTGAGTTCTGTTAAGTCGCGAATGTAACCGACCAGTATGTCTTCGCCGAGCTGTTGGACTTTCACAATTGTCACTTCAGCGGGCAGCGGTGTGCCGTCACATTTTTTATGCATCCACTCAAACTGTTCGTAACCGCTTTCGAATGCGCGACGGATTTTGGCAATTGAAGTTTCATGTGACAAACTGCCGTCAGGTTGGTATTCCGGCGAAAGTTGGAAGAAATTATTCAGGAATTCCTCTTTGTTTTTGGCACCAAACATTTTTACCATTGTTTGATTACAATCACCATCACTTAAGAAACCATTAAGGGCATCGTTGAATTTTCTAACCATTGCCCCGATTGGAGCGATGTCCAGCATTTGACGAACTCGCGTTTCAGTCTCTTTCCGTTCTTCCTGAAGAGTGATTTCTGCCCGCAAATCTCTGGAGTAGCCGCATACAGCAGGCTTTCCTTCGAACTCGTAACGAATCAATGTGATATCAGTCGGCACCGGTTCGCCGTTAAGTTTCTGGTGCATCCATTCGAAGCGTTTGTAGCCATTTTCAAATGCTTCAATAATATACTTCTTTGCCAGCTCCTGTGATGGTTGGCCGTCCGGCTGAGTCAGTGGCATCAAATCATA
>JBOFQC010000992.1:0-6863 GCA_051660725.1 Thermoguttaceae bacterium | reverse complement strand
AGGCGGCATTACAAGCAATCAAACTCGACATTTTGAAAAAACGTATCAAAGTGAGCGAAATGCGGTATGAAAGAATAAAAAAAATGTATGATGGTGGGCAGAAAGAAGCGACTGCCCAGAGCTTATGTGAAGCGGCAATTGCGCTTGATGACGCTAAAATCGCCTATTACCGTGAGATTGGTGATATCAAGGAGTGGCGAAGCGCGGTCGAGTCGAAAATCGAGTGGTGTGAAAAGAATGTTACTGCGGTAAATACGTTATATAAACACGGTCAAGCCGAACATTTTAAAGTTGACGAAGCAGATATTAAGCTGCTCGAAGCGAAAGAAGAATTGGCTGAGGTTGAGTTGAAACTTTGATATACAGATTTGCCCGGGGACTGCGCGATGCTTCGTCCCCGGCTCTTTTTTAGATTCTGTATCTTTACGGGACCTGCATCAAGGAAGTTGTGACGAGGAAAATCCGGTCTTGAATAGTGAGCGTTTCCGGGTCGTCAATCTCGAACGTAACTGCTCCGAACTCGATACCTTTCGAATACGCAATGTTGTAATTACTTCCGACAATGATAGACGGAATCGTTATGTTGCCAATCATCCACGGCGTATTGTACAGACGGGTTTTCAGACCTCCGCATACAATGTTCGTCAATTCTCCGACACCATCAAGCACTTGACTGTTGATTTTTGGAAATTCGTCTTGTAACAGCCCGGAAACGGCAAGAGTTGCGACACGTTCCGGCATTGTAATGGTTAAAAAGCCGGTGCATTTTCCGTTCATTCCGATCATACCGGTCACGTTTCCTGCCGGTAATGAAGACGGGATTCGTGAAAGCCCCACGACCCGAACCTTTAGTTCGCACATGGAAAAACAACTTTCAACCGACAAAATGATTGAATTAGTTATTGTTGTATTAATAGAAAAACTATTTAATCCAGTAGTTTCGCTCATTAGTTTCTTTCACTTTCTTTTAATTCGTATCTCTTAATTTTCCGGTCGAGTGTAGTACGTTCAATTCCCAACCGTTTGGCGGCAAGGCTTTTGTTCCAGCCGGTATATTCCAATGTCTTTTTTATGTGGAGCTTTTCAGCTTCTTCAAGTGTGACCGGTATGAAAACGGGGGTGGAATCCGACTTTTGAATACCAGTTTCACCAGTTGTACTCAAAGTACTTAACAGCAAGTCCTGAACCTGAATCCACGGCGGCGAACTTAGTACAACGGCTCGTTCAATTACGTTTTTCAGTTCCCGAACATTGCCAGGCCAACGATGTTGAACAAGCGTATTCAGTGCCTCTGTAGAAAAACCTTCGTATTTTCTACCGGTCTCTTTACTAAACTTTTCAAGGAAATAGTTTGCAAGTGTGGGAATGTCTTCCTTTCGTTTTCTCAGCGGCGGAATAACAATTTCCAAAACTCGCAGTCTGAAAAAAAGGTCGTGTCGGAATCGTCCGGCAGCGACTTCATTTTCCAAGTTCCGATTGGTGGCCGCGATAACACGTACATCAACGGTAATTGGAGAATTTCCACCTACCCGTTCGAAAGGATGTCCTTCAAGTACCCGTAATAGTTTCGACTGCAACGAGGAGGGCATTTCACCGATTTCGTCCAGAAAAATTGTACCAGTGTGGGCTACTTCGAATTTACCTTGCTTTCGCTCGACGGCTCCGGTGAATGAACCCTTTTCATGTCCAAAAAGTTCACTTTCTAAAAGGCTTTCTGCAATTGCCGCACAATTAATACAAATCAGCGGCTTAGATTTTCTGGAACTGGCTAAATGTACACCCTTTGCGATTAGTTCTTTTCCAGTGCCGCTTTCGCCTCGAATTAAAAGCGTAGCCCTTCCTTCTGCGGCACGTGAAATAAGGTGGTGTATTTTTTGCATCGAGGAACTTGCGCCAATGATTTCTGTATCAATTTGAAGTAGTTCACGAAGCGTCGTATTTTCTCGTTGGGCCTGATTTAAGTTTGCGGCCAACTCTTTTTGACGAGTCAACTGTCCTAAAGCAACGGCCACTGTGTCGGCAACCGCGAGAGTGTATTCGAGGTCGTCCAACTCCAAATTGCGGTTGTTCAAAGTTGTGTACAAATGAATCAACCCTAAAATGCTTTGTCCGTCACGAATCGGTGCCGCGAGTGTATTGTTTATGCGTCCACCTTCCCACGGTGAGCTGGTTTTATCTTCATCGACTTGGGCGACAAACATGCCTTTCAACGATTCGTTGACTAAAACGGCTTCTTTTCTTTCGAACACCGCTTTTGCGAGCGATTCGGAAATCGGCAAATAGTTTTCCTCGGTGTTTGTTACATGATCGATCAACCTTAAATCGGAAGCTGTGTGAACACCTTTTTCGTTATAAGGAAACAACCATAAACCGGCACCGGAACCTTCCGTAGCGCGAAGTAATCCTTCGAGGGATTTTCGCGCAACTTGATCAATTTCAACAGCTTTTCCTAAAGAAAAAGCCAAGCGGCAAAGGTCGGCTGCACCGTGACCGTACTTGGTCACTCTGTTTTCTGCCGTGTCCCCTTCATCTTCATGATCTTTTAGGAACGAAGTTTTGTTCCGGTGATGTACAATTGTTGAAGGATCGAAATCATCATGTGCGGGAGTGGCGCCAAAATCACCTGAGACACCAAACACGCCGGTTCCCTTTGAATGAATGTTTGTAGTGTCAACTTTACCAATACAAAACCTCAGAACCGAGTGCCCAATCTTTATCAAACTGTCTGGCACCAGGATTTTAGGACCGATTACAGGTGCATCGTCAACCAGAGTTCCGTTGCGGCTGCCCAAATCTTCCAATACCCAATTACCTTCATGGGAATACCTTAAAACTGCATGGAGCCTGCTGCACCGGTCATCACTTAGGACGACATCGTTTTCTGACGACCTGCCAATTCGCGCAACTCTATCAGAGGTGACAGGAAAAGTTCCTTTTGTATCCCCGTTTTGCAGAACGATTAAAAATGCTGACTGAATTTCCATGAGCGGCTGTACATCGGCGGACTCTTTGGAAGAGCCCAAGAAAAGGGTGAACAAAAAACTCCCACGGTCAAGTATATCAGAACTTTTTGATTAAGGAAGTAATTACACGTTTTTTTTGAAAAAATTGAGTTTGTGTAAAATTTCTACTTTTTTAAGATTTTCTCTTTTTTTACTGAAAAATTTGAAATTATATTATTCATACATACGCAAGTTAAAGTTTCCGATTCTATACTTTTTTATTGATAAAATTTTATTTTTTTATTCACCTTGATACTAGACAAAATTTATTTCGAAATGTAGACTTCATCATGATGTTTTTCACTGACTGAACAATTGCTCTGAACAGCAAGGCTATATCCTATCTCCGGTATACTACTGATTACTGACGGGAAATTTTAACCGTCCCCAGTATAAAAATGAAGCAAATAATAATTTCCAAAGGCCTTAACCTTCCGATTGCTGGCGCCCCGAAACAACAAATCGAGGACGCAAAGGAAGTCAATTTTTTCGAAATTGTCGGACCAGATTACGTCGGAATGAAGCCGACTTTGCATGTGCAGGTTGGTGATGTCGTAAAATTGGGTCAACTTTTATTCGAAGACAAGAAAACTGCCGGCGTGAAGTATACTTCACCTGTTGCCGGTACAGTTCGTGAAATCCGTCGAGGCGAAAAACGTGCTTTTCTTGCCGTAAGGATAGAAAAAAATAAACAAGACAAGAAAAAAACGGAAGAATCGGTACAATTCGCAAAATTTACCCAATCTGAACTGCTCGATTTAACTTCGGAAAAAGTTCGTGACCAGCTCGTTGAATCCGGTCTTTGGACCGCTCTGCGTTCGCGGCCTTACAGTAAGGTTCCGTCTCCGAATTCAAAGCCGAGTTCGTTGTTCGTGACGGCAATGGATTCGAATCCGTTGGCCCCAAGTGCCGAATTGATAATATCAGAAAAAGCGGATGATTTTGTCAACGGATTAAAAATTCTGTCAAAAATATGCGGCAAAAAGATATATTTGTGTAAGTCGCCGGACTCGAAAATACCCGGTGCGGCAGACTCTGATAACCCACTTCAGCTCGAATCCAAATCCGGCTGTAACTGCAAGGGAGAAAACTGCGGAAATCTGCTCGAAACAGTTACATTTGCAGGACCGCATCCTGCCGGGTTGCCGGGAACGCATATTCATTTCCTTGATCCCGTAAGTTCCCGAAAAGCCGCTTGGTATATCGGTTACCAAGATGTAATCGCGGTTGGACAGCTTTTTACAACCGGCGTATTGCCAACTGAACGAGTCGTCGCCATTAGCGGACCGAAAGTGAACGAACCGACACTTGTCAGAACGAGACTCGGTGCCTGCATCGACGAACTAGTGGCGGGCAAATTAAATAAAGGTCCGAACCGTGTTATTTCCGGCTCTGTGCTTTCAGGAAGAACGGCTTGTGGTGACGCGGTTAAACCTGAAGATCAATTGCTCGGCTTGGGACGTTATCACAATCAAATCACGGTAATTACGGAAGTAGACACACCGGAACTATTCGGTTGGACGATGCCGGGCATCCGAAAATTCTCTTTAACCAGAACGGTTGCGTCGTGTTTGTTGCCGCTTGTACCGTTTCGCATGAGTTCATGCGTTTACGGCGGACACCGCGCGGTTTATCCGATGAGCCAGTTCGAGAAAGTAATGCCGCTTGACATTTATCCGGCATTTTTGTTCCAAGCACTCGAAAACGTTGATATTGAGAAATCCGAACAGCTCGGCTGTTTGGAACTTGACGAAGAAGATTTGGCTCTATGTACATTTGCCGACCCGGGCAAAAACGATTACGGCAAATCGCTCCGTACAGTGCTAGACATGTTCCTAAAAGAAGAAACCGCTGTGCAACACTAGTCAAATCTGAAAAAAACGAATCCAGCACCCAAATAAATGGGATATGGATTATTCAACGCGAATTATTTACCACGTATTATTGACCGTGAAGCGCACCGCAGTGCAACACGCTACGGTTTACGCAAGACAATCCTGAACTGATCCCTCAAAATGAAATTCATATATAGCCTTGTCGAACAGGTTGGAAAACTATTTGATCCCAAAAAGAAAGGGATTTTTTCACCATTTTACTACCTGTTCGAAGCGTTTGAGACGTTTTTGTTCATTAAGCCGGTGAAAGCTACCGGTACGGTGCACGTTCGCGACGCGATTGATTACAAACGGATGATGATGTGCGTTGTGTACGCTCTTATGCCGTGTGTGATAATGGCAATGTACAACACCGGTTACCAAGCGAACCTCGTCATTTCAAAGCTGGGCATTGGTGCCGACCAAATCGCTTCGGTCATTCCCGGTTGGCGTGGTCCGGCTCTTGCGTGGATAAACAGCGTTTACAATTTCGGATACGACCCGAACAATATTTTGGCCTGTTTAGTACATGGTGCTTTGTATTTCCTCCCGATGTATATTGTCAGTATGGTTGCGGGCGGACTTTGGGAAGTATTATTCGCACTAGTCCGCAAACATGAAATAAACGAAGGGTTTTTCGTAACCGGCTTGCTTTTTCCGCTCACGCTCCCTCCGGCGACACCACTTTGGATGGTTGCAATTGGTATTTCATTCGGAGTCGTTGTTGGTAAAGAAGTTTTCGGCGGAACAGGCCGTAACTTCTTAAACCCGGCACTTGTGGCAAGAGCGTACCTGTTTTTCGCACATGCGACATCAATGTCCGGCAATACAGTTTGGACGGCAGTAAACTGGACTGCTGTTAAAGAACTAACCGCTGCTGCAAAGGCTGACGCAATCAGCGGCGCGACGCCACTTGCTCTCGGTATGGACCCGGTAACGGGCGGTGTCAAAGCGATTACCGCTGCCGGTTACACTTGGTTTGACGCCTTTATTGGCCGCATACCCGGCTCGATTGGTGAAACCTCAACCGCCGCCTGCCTTATCGGTATGGTAATGTTGCTCGCTTTCGGTATTGCGTCTTGGCGAATCATGTTAAGCATGACACTGAGCGCAAGTGCGGTTGCTCTGTTGTTCAACTTTATCAACAGTGAAACCAACGCTGCTTTTTCAGTGGCACCACATTGGCACATCGTGTTGGGAGGTTTCGCTCTTGGTATGGTTTTTATGGCTACCGACCCTGTTACTTCGGCAATGACCAAGCTCGGCCAATTCATTTACGGTTCGCTCATCGGTGCTGTTGTTTTGATTGTACGTGTATTGAATCCCGCTTATCCGGAAGGCGTCATGTTGGCGATTCTGCTCGGAAACCTTACCGCTCCGACAATTGATTACTACATTGTAAAAGCGAACATCAAACGACGTCTCCGAAGACAACAAACAACCTGAGAGACTGTGTAATGGCATACAGCAAACAGGTTTACGGTTAATCAAAAAATTTCCGATATACGGATAAAAATACAGAATAAATAACTTTTTTCCTTTCCATGAAAGACTCACTGATAAAAACTATCCTTGTAGCGGCCGGCATTTGCTTGGTGTGTTCGGTATTTGTGTCGATTACGGCGGTGTCGCTAAAGCCGATACAGGAGGCGAACCAACAGCTTTACAAGAAGCGGATTATTCTCAACGTTGCGGGACTCATTGAACGCGGCAAATCGTATCCGGCTACGGAAATCGAGAAACTTTTCAGCGAGAACATTACGCCGATTGTAATCGACGTTGCCACCGGTGACGTCATTCCCGAAGTTGATCCGACCAAAGTTGACGAACAAAAAGAAGCCAAAGACGCCGAACTCGGTTACGCAATCGACCCGAAAGACGACATCGCTTCGATTAAACGTCATGCGAAACGGGCCGTGATTTACCAGTATAAGGAAAACGGCGAAGTGAAAAGAACGATTTTCCCGATTACCGGCAAAGGTTTGTG
>JBOFQC010000991.1:0-2678 GCA_051660725.1 Thermoguttaceae bacterium | reverse complement strand
CACATAATATTCGATTTATTCAGGAAAGGAGCACTGCGCTAACATGCCGGAAAGAGAACAATGTGTAAAATTGTTGCAGAATTGGGTTGAAGAAGAGGCTTTGGTTCGGGAATCTGTCAATGGTTTTTGGCAGACTTTTGAGAATTGGAAAGAAGATGATACCGAAGATCACAGGAATACTTTTGGAGAAGATGCCTCGATTGTTTCTCTTCAAAATGTCACAGTCTATCTCATATTGTACCATTGGGCGAACTATGTTCGTTTGGTAGTTGCACACGATGTTTGCGTAGATAACAAAGTTATTGCTTGTTATAAAGCGGCTTTTACCCTTGATGGTGAATGGGATGATGATATGGTATCAGAAGTTCGTCGGTGTTGATTATTAGTGTCCAAACAAATGAAAATGACGGCATTATGAGCATTGGTTTACGTGACACAAGTCTTTGTTAAAATAGAAAATTATAATATTTGATATAATGCGAAAGGATAGCATTAACATGTCTGAAAGAGAGCAGTGTGTAAAATTATTACAAAAATGGATTGAAGATAATTGCTTAATCCCAAAATCTGTCAATGGTTTTTGGCAGACTTTTGCGAATTGGAAAGAAGAAGAAGTCGAAGAATATAAGAGTATTTTTGGAAACCGCAATGACTCTGCCGTCACACTTCAAGACGCAAGTATCAATCTTATGTTGCGTACTTGGACGTCTGGAGACTATGTTCGCCTGATAGTATCTTATGATATATATATCTATAATAAAGTAGTCGGATATTACAAGGCGGTCTTTACACTTGATGGCGAGTGGGACGACGATGTGTTGTTTTTTTCGTCTTAAGTGGATTTTGATGATATTTCGTAAGTATTACACACAGGGCAATATAATTGATAAGGTTTTTTATCACGTAACCGATTAACAAACCGTTTTGGACGGAGGCGGAATTGTCGCAGGGCTTCTCCTTGAACTTGTTTCTGGGTTTGGGCGACTACCCCTCCGGTTTCAGAACTCGTTCCCGAAAAAGCGATTGACGAGCAAATCAATCAAGATTGAATGGCAGTCCGACTCAATTTATGTTAGTCGTGAATATCTACAACATATTAAACTTCTATTATGAACAAAAAAATATATTTGAAGTGCAAACATTTGTATCAAATCGCCATCAACTGGTTGACACCGGATGAAAGTGGGCCAACTACAATTTTTGGTTTCGAACGCATGGCCGGTTTAGTTCGTATACAACACGATCTCCCCAATACTTATCGGGATTTGCTCATGGTGTTTGAGGCGGAACCTTGCTATGATACGCCTACGATTGCGCATGCGGGTTTTTTGAATGAAAATATTGCACCTTTTCATCTTATGGTTCCAGGACGTATTTTTTATATTATAACTTTCAGGGAAAGAAAGGAAGTAATAATGGCAACGGGTGTTGTGTTAGGTGTCATTCGTCCAACTGTCACTGATTTGCTTGAGACGGAACAGAAAATTGACTGACATCCTACCATGAGAACCTCTGCGTAAAGGAAAACGACTACTGGGTGGAAGCTAAAGATTTACATGTCGGCGACGTATTTTTAGGGAGCGACGGTAACGGCAAATTTTATATTGATATTGCTGCTGACTTTAACGATCCAATTGTCAAAAAAATACTATCCTTTGGTTTGCTCAAGTAGTGAGATGAAACACAAACCGTTATTCATAAATACTAACGCGACTTCGTGACGATTTACTGTTAAATTTCAGGTTAATTGAGTTGTGGTCACTTACCGTACAGGATGGTTTTGCTTAATAAATCGTATTTTACTCAAAAGGTACTATGATGGAAGAAAATTTTTGGAATCACATAAATCTTGGCCATGGGATTCTTATTGAAAGATTTGTTGCCGAGTATGTAGTGCATACGAATCCTTTGGGACTTGCTGTTCAGTATCGTATTTACGATGACAAAGAAAAGGTTTTCCATGCTTACTCAAATATAAAATTTATAAATGCTGTTGATAGCACATTTATTTTTCCTTCTGGTAAGGGAATGTCTCAAATGAGTGCTTTGAAAGACGCAATTTCTCAAATATGCTCAATTGTTCAAGAGATGACAGAAATACCCGTTGAGGGGAAAAATTTTTTTTACTGCAATAATCATGAATTTTGATCAGAATAATTTTGAAATAATAACCAACTATTCCAACAGCATTTGCAATGTTCCTTCGCCATTGTCGATAATGAATGACACCGTAGATACGGATGTTATTTCAGCTTCGGACATGATTTTTACGGCATCTCGTTTGTATCTTGATGGGGCCGATCCAAAATCTATTCCTCTATATGACCTAAGAGCGTTTTTTGAATCGTGCAACACTATAATTGATCGATTAAAAGCAGGTCATGAAACCACAGAACACTTCAGGGAGTGCTCCGAATACGTGGAAAACCATGAGAAACTTTTTTTGGCTCTTCTGAATGTTGATATTCCTCTTTTGCCTTTTCCTACGGATGATGAAATAAAGAGAAAGCTCAACGTTGACACAGTACGATATGCAAACTAGTGCCTTGTCCGGCTTAAAAACTGGGGTACAAGCTATGGAGTTTTGTCCGCGCTTTTTCAACGGTGAAGTGCCATTTGACACCCTTTTGCTTTGCGTTACATGAATTCGCCCACGCCTGCACTGCCGACCGTAATTT
>JBOFQC010000990.1:0-1915 GCA_051660725.1 Thermoguttaceae bacterium | reverse complement strand
GTACAGATTAAAACGGCAAGGAACGGAAAGAGCGAAATTTGTGTTCCGCTCCCAGACATTTGCCGTTTACTGCTCCTGTAATACGCTCTGGTACTCACGCTGCCTGTCCCTTTCCTTTAGCACGTTGAAGCTGTACAAGAGACGGTTCGCCTGGACCGGTTGGTCCCGTTGGACCTGCAATTCCGGTAAATTTCGAGTTGAGCAAATGTATGACTGCCGCGAGTGAGTTTACGGTTTCCTCGAAATTTCGACTTCCTCCAAGTGCCGCAAGGTTTTGGTTAAGGCGGTCTTCAAGGCGGGTAATTTGGCCAGTTGCCTCGATTACGTTCCGTAACACGTCTGTTTGGCGTATCACGTTTTCCTGCAACGAACCAACGGTTTGCAAATTGCCACGAATCGATTCGTTTATTGCCAGAATTGATTTTTCCGTCTTGGCAAGCAATTGCTGTTCCGAATCGGCAAGCGACTTCGCATGCGATTCGATATTATCACGTAACGCACCGGCAAGTAAAACCTTGAGTTGACTCGCGCTTTCAGACGAAATCCGAGCGAACCGTTCATTTGCGGTGTTAATCGCTTTTTCCCAGGTTGCGATTTGATTTTTTGTCATTTCTTCAAAGGAACCAATCATGGATTCGAGCATTTTTCTGACGAAAATCAGTTCCTTGTTTTCAGCCGCGGCACCGATAAGCTCGAAACGGCCCCGTAATTCTTCGTCGACCTGTCGATCAATTGCGAAAAGCGTTTGGTTTTCCAAACGACTGGTCGTATATTTCGCAAAATATAACACGATACTGAATCCAAGCGCAATTGCCGTGGTGTCAAAAGCGACTGTTAATCCATCCATAACGAACGGCAATGATTTTTCCAACTCTTCCGGCACAAGATTCCCCATTGAAACCGCGATACCGACAACGGTACCGAGGAAGCCGAGAATCGGAATCGCCCAAATAATCGACTGCACAAATCCGTAATCAGAATCGGCATTTGCGGCATCTTCGTCCGAAAGATAACGCAACTCCTGGTCAAGTTGCTCCGCAGATTCGCACTGCCTGACATATTTTAGCGCCCTGTGTAATCGCTTCGGATAATACGTTGCGCCCATTTTGCTGATGAATTTATTCACCATTTGCAGGTAAGTATCGCAACTCCGGACGTCGACGCGATGTTCTTTTATTTCCGGCAAAATCGGAGCCGCAAGTATGCCGTTTCTGTGCTTTAGCACTTGAAAATACTTGATTACCAAAGCGGTTACTCCGACAAAGAACATCGCTGTTTCGACGTATTCAATCGGGTGCGCCGCAAAATATCTATTTAGTAATGGACTTTTAATTATTCCGTTGCTAAGTAATGAATAAAACAGGTAAGTTATTGCACCGCCCCAAAGAATTGGAGAAGCAATTATTTTTTTGAATATGCTGTTGGCCGACGATTTCAAGGGAAAGTCTCCGTTTTTTTATACTTTACGTAGTCAAAATTTGCTTTTGCTGAAAACGCAAAAAGGCAATTACCTTACAGTATCGCCCGAGTTTCGAACGGATAATACGAAATATTTTTTGGTGTGTCCAGAGCGATATTTTTCCACTTATTGTCCCACGCACAAAAGTTGAAAGACGCATAAGTATTAGGTTTACATACTGGTTAATAATTGCGAGTGAGTAAAACTGTTCCACAGCCAGTGCCTTGTAACAATTATTATTTACAATGAAAAACAATATTTACTTTTATTGTCGTGTTTGCTTTGTCCGGCTGTGGAGCCCAAAAAGTACCGGTAAAGTCACGTTTCCTGAGGGTTCACCGCTTGACGTTGGCGAAGTTATGTTTCAAAAAGAAAGTTTCGTCGCCTTGGGAAAGCTGAAACCTAACGTACATTTTCTGACGGAAAATAAAAAAAAAGATTGTGAAGCTACTCAAG
>JBOFQC010000989.1:0-2700 GCA_051660725.1 Thermoguttaceae bacterium | reverse complement strand
TATCCCTTGCGTCAAAGGAAACGCTTCAGGTTGGCATGCACGAACTTCAGCTGTAGCGAAGTGAACTTCCGGGGTGTTGTTTCCCACGTTTTTCAAAGTGGTGCTGATAATGAGTTCGGCGTGATAATTGTTAGCCCCGGAACGATTTATGCCTAGACGGCGGGTCTCTCCGGGGTGCAACGCCGAGCAGGCTCGGCGGTTAACCTCGCTAACAACCAATTTTATACACTCAGGAAAACACTTTAGCGGCCAATGTCGTAGACATAAAGGAAGTTGCCGTGTCTTAAATAAAGGTTTTTGCCACAAACAACCGGGTGCGCCCAGTACATTCCTTCACCTTCTTCTGGAAGTTTGAAACGGCTGTGTTCTTTGTAACCTTCCGGTGTCGCTTCAAAAATACCAACGGTGCCGTCACCTTCACTCATGCCGTAAATCAATCCTTCGGCACTGGTGCATGCGCCTTTGCCAACACCCTTATCTTCCCACATTATTTCGCCGTCCGCTACCTTTTGGCAGACCCAAACGCCGCCTTTGTAGTTTTGTGTTGTGCCGTATGCGAATCCGTCAATTACGACAATACCGCCGTGTTGATTGTCGAATTCTTTTTTGGCCCAAACCTGTTCCGCTTTGATAACGTCGCCGTCTTTTGCAAGTTTGAGCAACTGCGAACCGGTTCCGTATCCTGAAATTACAAACAGAGTACCGTCACCATTATAATGCGGCATTGTCGCGTTGATATCGTATTTGGTTTCGTGCGGAACTGAAAAAAGCAGTTTACCGTCTTTCGCGTTTACTCCAATAATCCCCTTCTGGTTCATAATGGCGATTACACGGAATCCTTCAAAATCGAAAATATACGGAGTAGCGTAATTCGTTAACTCGCCCGTGCTCGGTGTTGTCCAAACAACTTTACCGGTTTTCTTGTCGAGAGCTGCAACGCTCGCTTTTTCACCGCCTGGGGCACAAATCACGTTGTCACCGTCAATTATAACGGACTCGGCAAGTGCCCAGGTAATGTTTTTCGCATCAAATTCTTCTAGAATGTTAACGCTCCAAACTTCTTTCCCTGTTTTCGCTTCAATACAAGCTACCTGTCCGACTGGTGTCTCGTCGTAAACGAAATCGCCGTCAATTGTCGGAGTCGAGCGAGTTCCGGGGAACATCCGACCATTCGTCCAAGCCGGGCCATTTTTGTAAGTCCAAAGAATTTTTCCGTCTTTTTCGTCCAAACAAAAAACAGTTGAATAAACTTCGTCGCCGTCTGCAACATTTCCGCTGGTATACACACGTCCGTCTTTAACAGTAACGCCGGAGTACCCGCCAACACCTTCACCGAGCTTGTCGCATTTCCAAATCAACTTCGGCCCCTCTTCCGGCCAAGTTGTCAAAAGCCCTGTAGCAGGCGAAATGTTGTTTCCTTTTGGACCGTGAAAAACCGGCCAAGACGGTTGAGCGGCAATTGTTGTTCCAGCTAAAACCAGAATAGCAATAACGGCGTAATAAATTTTCTTCATAAAACTGTCCCTTGCTTATGCGTTTAATAAATGTTCAATTTTGTTTACTGAATTACAACATCAGTAATAGACAAAGCCAAATCCAATCTTAGTGGCATGATACAGATTATATCAAAAAACCAGTTTTACGCAACATGGGTATTTTTTACGGGACAGTAAAATTATTGTTTTATTGTTTGCGTTAGCCCCTGAGCCCTGCTCCGGGGAGCTCCGCCGAGCAGGGCTCGGCGGCTAACTTTACAGCGTACAACTTCGAGTAGGGCACCAGCGGCAAACATAATCGACAAATTTATATTTGGCTGTGTAAGGCTTTTACGAATGTGATTTAACAGCCTTGTCTCGAATCGCAATGAGTTCTTTCATTACGTTACCCATATTCACCGGGTGCTTTGCGTTCACGTTCCCGAATGAATCGTGTAATTGACGATAAAGAGCGTAAAGTTTTTCGTAAACGGCAACTGCTTTTTTATTCGGCTTGTACACAATTTCAGAAGTGCCAGTCATGAACTTTTGAGCTTCTTCCGTCTTTTTGTATACACCGCCGGCAATTGCGCCGAAAATCGCCGCGCCTAAAGCGCATGTCTGTGAAGAACGGCTGATTTTCATTGGTCGGTTACACACGTCTGCATAAATCTGCATAAGAAGCGGATTCTTTTCCGCGATACCGCCGCAGTTTACAACTTCTTTCACTTTGACGCCGTATTCTTCGAACCGCTTGATAATTGTGAGCGCACCGAATGCAGTCGATTCGATTAACGCACGGTAAATTTCCGGTGCCGTTGTGTGGAGCGTCTGACCGATCAAAAGCCCGGACAAAAGCGGATCAATCAGAATTGTTCGGTTTCCGTTGTTCCAATCCAGAGCAAGCAGGCCGCTTTCACCAGGCAAAAGTTTTTCCGCAGCTTTGGTAAGCGCAACATGCGGGTCGAGATTGCCTGAGAAATAATGGCTCGGTGTGAGGTTTTTGACGAACCAATTGAAAATGTCGCCAACTGCTGATTGACCAGCTTCAAGTCCGAACATTCCCGGCACAATGGAACCAGGCACGATACCGCATAATCCCGGAATGTCTTCGAGCGGCTTGTTTGCCGGATAAACCATCATATCGCAGGTGCTGGTTCCGATAATTTTAACAAGAGTTCCTGGTTTTATTCCTGCTCCGACAGCACCGGCGTGGGCGTCCATG
>JBOFQC010000988.1:0-3437 GCA_051660725.1 Thermoguttaceae bacterium | reverse complement strand
GTACTTGATTTCCAACGTAACCTGCATACTCAATATGTATCTACAAATCCACTTGGATACCTTCGTATTAACAAAAGGCGTTCAATGCCCACAATGTACATCCTTCGCCTTAATTATGTTTGTTACTTTACTGGTCCAACAGCAACAATTCCCTTTGAAGCCAAGTGGTGTATTAAATCAGTTGAAAAAGATACATATATCAAGAAGAAAGAAAACTCACCAGTTGTTTCTACAAATGATATTGCTTTGGACAATGACGACGTTCTAGGCAATGACGATCTTGAAAAAAGAAGGGCAAAACCCCATCATCCCTGGCTCTTCATTGATGAAGCTCTGTTAACGCATGAGCAATGCGTAGGTGAAGCGATTCCAAATTTACTGAAGCAGGACGTTAGAGAGCAACGTTCCACAGAAATCGATAATCAACAGAATTTACCAGATGGCGATCCAAACAAAAAACCAGATGATTTTCAATTTAAACTTGAGAGCAGTCAACATGTATTTCGTACAGAAAATCCATTGTCAATGCCATGTTACACATTTGGTGAGAGGCAAGTTGCTGCAATGAAATATGAGAACGACAATTATATTGGTAAACTGATTGAAGCTGTTGATCGTGATGGACGCCAGAGAACAATTAATGAAGTATTGACTAAAGATTGGATTGCAAGAAACACGACTAAAGAATTTCGAGAATTATTAAAGGCAAAGCAAAATGTGTTTATTTGGATTCCTGTGGGTGCTCCACGTCCGAATTCATACCCCTACAATTACGACAAAAAGCTGCCTAAAATTGCTTTTCCACAAGAAAATCGCGACACCTGTGTAACATCCTCCTTTGCAAGTTGCTTGGACGCTAAGCTCATTTCTGACTCTAATTTTCAGTCACGAAATTGTTTCAGGAGTCTCATAAATTTTCCTGTTCAGATAGAGCAATATGGTCGTGAGTATCTTATGAATCCATCCAATGATCAATCCAAAATTATGCAAACATTTTGCACAATGCTCAGAGAAAATCATGAATTTTCAAAATTCTTCGAGATAATAAAAATTGATGCGGCCACATTTGATATTTGGAAATTATCTCAAGATGACAATACCATATATCTATTGCAGCTAAGAGGGGCTGATGGTTATGTATCTCATGCGGTAACAGTGTGGAAAGGAATGATTTTCGATTCCAACTTGAAATTTGCGGTACGATTGACTCAATTAAATCTCGAATATTGTGTCGATGCTGGATATTTTGGTATTTTTTGCGGTTATCATTTTTCTCCCAGGACAATCATTTCCAAAAATATTTCCAAAAGCAAATTAAAGCGCCGAAGAAGACTTACAAAAAAAGTATTGCTTTTGAAAGCTAGACAAACAAGTTTGTTTTATAGAATGTTGTGTCGAGTCTGCATATATTGGTATTATATGTTGTAATCGTGGTGATCCCAGTATTAATATTATTATTTTTATGCAAAGATTACATTATAATTTTTTTCTTATTCCTTCCTTTATAACATTAACAAATATATCTGGCCATGCGGATCTTGTCTTCAAAAATAAAAAATATTTGTTTGTTAGCGCATTTAGATCACATGGAATTGCAATGCATGGACCCACAATACTGTCAATCGGAATGCACGCAAGTGATGGCGCCTTTGTAACATCATCCATCATCTTTTGTGCTTTAAAAAAGATTCGTGAGACCTCATGAGCTCTAAAAAGAGAATTTCCATTATCATCATGCAGTGGTTGTTTAATCATATGTATCAAAGCATATTTACATCCTGATTCAAGTATTACCCCATTAATGTCGATATTTTCATCTTTTAGATTGGTCAAATCTAAAAACAACAAAATTTGTACAGGACAAATCCCATCACTCCCCCAGTCACAGTATGCCCAATCTTGCCAATGACTATCCTTGAAGGAAGGATCCCCATGATATAATACATTCTTGTGCTGAATTCTTGTACTTATCATAATCTGATCTCCATCAATATGTGGTAGTATTTTTTCTTTTACAAAAGTAAATATGGAATCAAGTTGTTGCATATTATGCCACTCTGATAGTTTTGCAATAGAGCTAGACGTTACATCATAAATTCCTTGATTATTGAGGTAATACGAGTGACCACTGAATTTAGTTGGATTATCCATGTCTTCTATGTTTCCGGCTTTGACACTTCGATGAACGAATCCTGTACTAACCAAGTCTTGTAAAGATCGGGAGATGGCCAATGTTTCAACATATCGCACACCTGTTTGTTCCTCAATCAGATTGAGTTGCCGTTGTGTTTTCTTTGACATCCGTTTAAGCATTTTGTGGTTGGACTCTCCTGTAGCGCTGTTGTATGCACTTGGTATGCCCCACTTTAAAATATCCCCTGCAAAATGTGTCATCAGATGAAATTTGAGCAGTTTCATCTTTACACTATGTTGTCGATTGACAACTCTTTTTAAGTAAGCCAAAAACTGTGGCAGCCATATTTTAAATAATTTTACGTCCTTCGTAACAAATGATTTTTGTTTCAGAAACTCCTCGAGCATAGCAAGTCGTTCCAAAAGTAGAATCCAATGCTTAACCCTTTCAATACCAAACTCATTACCACCAAATAGATGTATAAACTTCTCATGTTCAGCAGACAACAATATTATCAGAATATTAAGAACCACACCCTGCATCTCATGACCATTTTTTTCCACCAGTTATACCACTTGGGAAATTACAACGTGGCAAATTTCTATCGGATTGTCGTGAAAGTAATTTGCCATATTGTCTTGCACTCGCATCAAATCTGTCGCATTCTGCAGCGTTAAAGATATTTCTTGTTGACATTTCTGATGTATTTAAGTTTTTCCCTTGAGTGTTAATTGTTGCGGAATCTGATTCATCGCTATGGTCAGAATCCTGCTGTTCCCTTTCACGTTGTCTAACTACTCTCTTTCTTTTTTTCTGAGCAACAATGCTGGCTTTTTTCTCGCCAAAAAGTCCATCCAAAACATATATGTATATACCAAGTTGAAATGTATGCAACATGTCGGCTGGCACAGACCCATTTAATCCATAAGTCCAGTCACAGAATTTAAGCTGATGTAACGCATTCTTTTCAATATTAAGGTAACCCATTCCAGAAATCGCCTGAGTTCTACGTTCGGCAAGAAGATTAGCAATCTCAGAAGCCTTCGTCAATTTACTCTTGTAGGAGGGATTATCTGTTTCGTCGTAAGGCACATCACAGTACCGACAAATGTGTCCGGTGAATGAACCATTAACACCGCTGTATAGCATGCGTCTTCCAACTAATTTGTCTTGACCTTCCGAGTCACCACAGATGAATAAAATGGGAACTTTTAATATAACTTCATACAAGACATCATTGTAATGCATTTTCCAAGCGAGGCCATTATATGTTTGTAGCACAGCCAATGATGCCAAAACAACA
>JBOFQC010000987.1:0-2090 GCA_051660725.1 Thermoguttaceae bacterium | reverse complement strand
GGTTATAACCAATTGGCCGACCAAGCTGGTCGTAAAGCACACCGTTTCCGGAAAAACGTGATTTCGAATTATCACGCACCCACGGACTTGTCATGGAACGCGGCCCAAACATACCGTAATTCTCACGAGGCGCGGGATTACCTGAAAAAGTTCTTCCGCCCAAGCTCGCAGCTTCATTGGTGTACATAACCTGTGCCGCTTCCGATGTTGTTACGCAAAGCAAGGTTACGCAGAAAACAAATACCGTTACCAACGCTTTTTTGAACAAAAATTTTATACTGCAAAACGGCATAAAACTCACCTTTCCCGATTTTAGGGTTTGTGAAATTTTTAACAATCAAATTCAGGAAATTTCGGTAAACCGAGCCGACCAATTCACGCCGGAACAGCAGTTTCTTCGGCGGCTAACACTTATAAATATACCATAAAAATGCCATTATGCAATAAACGCACTGGTATTACCAATGTATTACCAATGTATTACAAACCGACCTGTTGATTTACAGGTTGGTGCGTGTATACTATGAAAATAACAAGTATATTTCACGGCTTATCAAAACGATTGGCTGCCAACTGTATTTCATATCTGTCAAAAAGGTCGCGAACTGAAGGCAGGCTTTTGTTCCAGATATAAATTTTTCGTCAAATTAGTTCATAAAATGGTGCATCATGAAAAAGTCAAGTAAAAGAATCGTCACTGCCGGTGCAGTTGCTGCATCCGCAATTTCAGTTTCGCGTAGCGTTCACGCCGCCGGGAGCGACGTGATTAAATTCGGACTCGTAGGTTGTGGTGGCCGAGGACGTGGTGCCGCTTATAACGTACTGGACAGCAAAGAATATCCTAACACGAAATTGGTTGCTCTTGGTGACGCTTTCAAAAACATGGTTGATGGCACCGTTGCTGCACTTAGCGACCCGTTCCCCGGCAAAGTGGATGTGCCGGAAGAACGACGTTTTGCCGGACTCGACTGCTGCGAAAGATTACTTGAAACCGACGTTGATCTCGTGCTGCTTTGCGAACCGCCGGGATTCCGTCCCCGACACTTCGTTGATGCCGTAAATGCAGGAAAGCACGTTTTCGCCGAAAAACCTGTGGCAACCGATGCGCTGGGAACTAGAATGTTTTACGAAGCCAGTGAACTTGCCAAGAAAAAAGGAAAAGTTATATGCGTCGGACATCATCTTCGATTCGAACCGAAACATACCGAGTCGATTAAAATGATCCACGACGGAGCAATTGGCGATTTGATGTATACCCGCATTTTCTTCAATGACGGAGGCGTTTGGGTCAGACCTAGAGCGCCGGAACAGACCGAAATGCAGCATCAGGTAAGTAACTGGTACTATTTTAATTGGCTCAGCGGCGACCACATCGTTGAACAGCACGTTCACGACATTGACGTAATGAACTGGATTTGCGGCGACTCGCATCCGGTTTCGGCAAACGGAATGGGCGGTCGTGCAGTCAGAATCGGACCGCAATACGGCGAAATTTTCGACCACCACACTGTCGAATATTCGTTTAACGACACGTTAAAAGGGTTCAGCAACTGCCGGCATATTCCGAACTGTTGGAATTCGTTTAGTGAACACGCTTACGGTTCGAACGGACACGTTGACATGGACGGACACGGTCGTGTTACGTTGTACGCAAAAGGTAAGGAACCGATTTCATGGGAAAGAACTTATGACGGACACCAAACCGAAATGGACGTCATGCTTTCCGCAATTGCCAACGGTACTGAAATGAACCTCGGCGAACGCGGCGCAATTGCTACCATGACTGCGATTTTAGGTAGAATGGCTTCGTACAGCGGACGTACTGTAACGTGGGAACAAGCGTGGAACTCCAATGTTGACCTGTTCCCGAAATCGCTTGCCTGGGACGCCGAACCCGGTCCAAAACCTGGTCCAGACGGTATTTATCCTTGTGCGCAACAAGGACAAACAATTGAATGGTAGATTTTCCAATGTGCCACCTCGGAACAGGGTTCCGGGGCCAACATAACACAACCTATAAATGCAGCTATCAACCGAAACAATACATGCAGGCCAGCATCCTGATCCAACAACAGGAAGCTGTGCGGTAC
>JBOFQC010000986.1:0-5571 GCA_051660725.1 Thermoguttaceae bacterium | reverse complement strand
TGAATATACACCATCTTTCGAGCAATGCAAGAGTATATCCGAGCGAAAAAATAATTTGGGCAATTTGACAATTTGCCTAACCATAAAAACCGTTGAATACGGTGCGGTTATCTTGTTTTAACAAAGAGTATTCGGGCTTTGCGTTTTTTCGCAAAACGGCACTAATAAAGAATTTGAACGCCGCTGATCCTGAATCAGCGGCTTAACTCACATTTGGCTGTGTATTACGCAGATTGACGTTGACGAATTGTGGTACGTTCCAGCTGAGCTTGCCTTTTGTCCAACTCAATTTCACGTTGCTGAAGTTGCCGTTCTTTTTCCAATAAAGCGTTTTCGCATTTCACGGCCCACCCGTCAATTTCTTCTCGGCGACGCAGCAGTTTTTCGTTTTGCATCATTAGCTGCTCACGAACAGATTTAAGTTCATTTTTTTGCTGCTCAATTTTACTAACTGCTTCTCGGTACTGGTCGGCAAGTTTGGCTCGAATACGATTTAACGATTCTTTCAAATCTTCTGGAGCCGCGTCACCTGCCAGCCGGAGCCAAAGTTCCTCTGTAGCAAGGCGAATTTCCAAAGTTTCACGGTGCATACGACCAAGCTCCTCACGGGAACGCTCAAGTGCAAGCCGCATCTGTTCGAGTTTCTTGTTTTGCTGAACCAATTCTGCCCGTTCCTCGTCAAGACGTCGAGTTGTCAGCTCATTTGATTCGCGAACCCGGGTACGTTCCGACTCAATTGTCTTTTGCAATTGGTGACGCTCTCGAACCAATCCTTCTCGAATACGTGTGGATTCAGCTTGCGACTGCATCACTTCTTCTTGCATTTCCTGAATATTTTTGTACTTTTCCGCATCCATTGCGGCTTGTTTTTCACGAACTTTCAACGAATTATCCAGAGCGGCAAGTTCCGATTCTTTCGCTTTCAACCGGTTTTCAAGCTCTGCCAGGAAGTTTTGCCGCTCTTCCAGTTTCCCTTCCTGCTCGGCAAATTGACGCATTTTGTCTTGACGCAACTTCTCGTAATCTGCCCACTGTGTTTCGAAAGTTTCCCGACGACGTTTCCATTCTTCTTCGCCTTTTAGTACAATTGCTTCCCGCTGATCAATCTGCTGTTCTCGACGCGCAAGTCGAGTTTCGATTTCTTCACGTCGGGTACTAAATTCCGCTTCAAGTTCACGAAATCTTCTGTTTGCGGTTTCTTCGAGTTCTTTTCGCCGGGAACTGAATTGTCGATCATTTTCCTGCTGTTTCATCTCGAAAATTTCCTGCAGTTCGTCTTTTCGATCCTGCAACTGCAACTGCATTTTTCCCGTTTTAGCCTCGTACTCTTTCACAATCTCGTTTTCGCGTTTTTCAAGTTGGTCGCGTTCACGCTGTATTTGGTCTTCGACGTATTTCTGGTTTTCTTCGCACTTTCTGTTATAACGGCGTTGATAATCAGCAAGATGTTCCTCAAGTTGCCTTTCGAGTTCGTTTCTGTACGCTTCCAATGAAGCACTTAATTCGTGCGATTTTTTTTGCACATATTCATTTAATTCGTTTTCACGTCTATTTAAACGCTCCTCGATTTCCGACTTTCTGGCAACCAAATCAAGCCGTTCTTTTTCAAGTTCAGCTCTTTCAAGTCGGTGTTTTTCTTCCTGCGTGACTTTTTGCGTTTTTATTTTGGCGTACGTCTCTTCAAGTTCCGTCTCGCGAGCAAGAAGTTCGTCCATTTTCTCCTGAAACGACTGTTTCGTGTTCCGAACCAATGTTTCGAACTGCGCAATTCTCGCGTTCAATTGGTTTTCACGGAAATCAATGTCTTCCAATTGCCCAGATATTCGGGTCGAAGTATGCGTCACTGATTCTCTAGAAATTGTTTCGTCCCTGCCAATACTACTTGTACTTGCGCGTCTTACTGATTCGAAACCAAGATTTTCGTCCTTTTTGGGACCGTTTTCTCCCGGCTCATTAAAAATCGCAAGTTTTTGACGCATTTTTGAGCGTATCTTGCTCAGATCATCACTGTGCAACTCGTCATTCTCATTGCCGAAACTTGGAAGCTCTGAATCCCGCTCAAAGTTTTCCGTGTTGAGTTTCAAGTAGTCTGTGCTCTCGGAAGCCATTCTCTCGTTTTCCTGTTCAAACGCAAAAGAGGTCAGCCGCTCTTGTTTTCTCTGTGAAGACGAATTAGCACTTTGCATGATCTTTTATTTATTGAATTGTTTTTCGCCAAAAACTTTATTGAAATAGAGATGTTTTCTGCAGACGGATATTCATCATTTCAATATTTCATTCCATTCATTGTAATCGGCATTCTTTACTCTTCTTCTTTAATCAATCCAGGCAAAATAATCAGAAAATTCACCTTAACCGTTAAAGTTTGCTTATTTTGCCGACGATAATATTTTTACGCAAAGTTACGCTTAGATTATTTACCCGTGTGAAACACAACTAAATTCATCGAGCATAGTTTACGCGATCACTTAACTTTGCGACTCCGTTTCACTTCCTTCGAAAAGTCGAGAACTCAATTTTTTGAAAGTATCAGTAAGGTTGATAGCATGGAAAAATATTGTTTTCCCCAAAAAGTACTGCAAAAAGCACATACGTTTCGCAATTCTACAAAATATGTTTTTTTTATCATATTATTAGTTGGATTCGTGCTGTCTGCAAATACGCTTGTCTCGGCCCAGCATTATTATTTCGAAAACACAAGTGATAACTGGGATAAAAATGGATTCGCCAGTGGTAAAACAGCAAACGTAAACCTCGACAATTTTTCAGACCAACCGATTTTTCGCGGCAAGTCCTTAATGCCTAAAAATTCAGCGGGTTTCAGAATTTGGGGCGACTTTTACTACGATTGGACAGACATTTCGCCAAAAGACGTTCCCGGTGTCAAAGCTGATGAGCTAGGCGGAATTTTTGGACTCGACATAAAAAAAAGAAACGGCAGTGTTTTCGGTCTATTTTACCATTACGGAAGTAATGACATGAAATGGAACAGCGACCTCTTCAAATTGGACGATTCGTTGACCGGAAAAACAACGAATCACCAGTTTGGTTTGTCGTTCAACAAACCGCTTCCACTCTCTCACTTTCTGGTAATTGCCAGCGGCGGATTCGACAAATATGGTTTTAAATACCTCGAATCTGGAGCCTCAAATGAAATAAATCTTGACACTGACGGCATACAAGCTAATGTATACGGAGAGTTCGGACTTGACATACCCATAAAATCTTTCGGCATAAAACCGTTCTGGGGATTGCACTACCATTTTTTGAAATACGACGAAGTAGGAGCAGGCACTTCGTTTGCAAATTCATTTCATGGTGACGATTATCACGGACTAAACAATTTACTTGGGGTTCGGTTAAGCATGAAAATGTTTAACGGTTTTCTAACGACACAGTTTCGCGGCACTTGGGTGCATGAGTACCTTGAAACAAGTCCGACTTACCAGTCATATTTCAGTTCGATACCGACACTTTACTCACCGGTTAGGTGGAACGTTGAGGGAGATACCGCAAGAGACTGGGCCTGGATAGGTGCTGGCGTAAAACTCAACTTCGGAAAAGTGCTCCTGCTTTTTGCCGATTACGATTTGATGATAAACGAAAGACAAACCTCACACGTTGCCAGTCTTTCACTCTGCCTCGGTTGGTAGGAATGGTATACGTTTCGCTGCTGATACTTTCAAAAACCAGCCTGAATTTTTCAGGCCCAAAGAAACCGAGTGTCTCGAAGCAGAGAAATTACATGTTTTACTGGCTATTCAAAAAACTGACTTTTCAAAAAATTCGACGCCCCACTTTTCCAAACTAAGTAAAACGGAGCCACAAAAGTTTATGAAGCGTGTATTTTTTTCTCTTGCTTGGTTGACAACTTTTCTTAAAAGGCACTCCCATTTCAGAAAAAAATTTTAGTACAGTCTATTCTAATTTCTGAAACTTCATATACTAACAAAAACATGTGTATTTTTGGTCTTCAGCAGGCTTCATGCCGCTGTACAATATTACTGACGCTTTCAAAAAGATTGACCTTTGACTTTTCAAAGTGAAGGGAAACGACATCGTAAAAAATTGAGTCATCCGCGTTTTATCTGAAGAACCAGCTCTAATTTTTCGTGCTGATCAATATTCAGCATTAAAATCAAGTTGACGAGTCCAGATTTAACTGTGTGGCACCAAAACATAGAATAACTGTTTATTTATCAAGAAGTTCTGTTTATCCAACAAATTATGCGAATCGTACTTTTAACAATAATTTTCGCTTCACTAACATGCGCTATCTGCTCATTCTTCTGGCTCGATTATCCAATTGCCAAGTGGTGCATTGACCAAAAATGCCCAAAAGAATTAAGAAAGATTTGTCAACTTTGTGAAATTTTCGGCCACTTTTACGGAGTACTTTTCACTTGCCTGATTGTATACGCTCTTGACAAAAATAATCGTAAAAACGTACCACTGATATTCACAGTTGCAGCAATTGCTGGTTTAACGTCGTCGGCACTTAAACTATTTATTGCGAGGTACAGACCACGCGCTTTTGATTTCAACACAAGTATTCAAGATTCATTTACCGGCTGGTTTCCGTTGATAAATGGCGGCAGTTCGTGCCAGAGTTTTCCTTCCAGCCACACAGCATTGGCCGCTGGACTTGCGGTTGTACTCACAAGACTTTATCCGGAAGGCCGCTGGCTTTTCGCTTTCTTCGCTGTAATGGTGGCATTGCAGAGAATCGTCGATTCCGCACATTTTCCAAGCGACACAATAATCGGTGCGGGAGTAGGATTCATCGCCGCCGAAACCGTCCTGTACTTTGGATATAAAAATAAAAAAAGTGATGAAATTCAAAAGCCTACATGAGCAGCAACTCGCCGTAAAGAAACGAAGTGCTAAATGAAGTATGCACAAAAAAAACCCGAAGCTTATACTCCGGGGTTTTAGTTTCAACGCCGAGCAGGGCTCGGCGGCTAATAGGCAAAATTATCCTGCACTCAGTATATTTGATTAATTCGCGTCCCAATCACCAGTTGCGAACAGGAAATCTGTTGCGGACTCAATTTTGCCGGTTGGACCGCCTGCTGCTTTTCTTGCGTTAACCTGATCAAACGCGATTACTGTGTAGAGATCAATATCATCTACGTTCAACACAATGGCATTTCCAGCGGACCGGATGCTGGCTCTGTTCTGAGCCTGTACATCTAACAGAGCGATACTCTTATTAGCGGAAGTCGCTTCAACAACTGTAGAACCGAACCCGTTAAGCGTCTGTTGGAATCCATTTCCTGCGTAAGCACAGTGATCAACATATCCTGCAAAGTTATACCCGCCACTTAAAACAGCGGTTGAAATACCTTTTCCTGCGTTAACAGTTGTGTTTTGGAAACCGTTGAAATTCAAAACATTACCGCCAGCGAAGTTCAAGGTAGAGGAAGCACCATTTGATTCGTAACGATCATTTCCTTTCGCCGAACCGTTGATTGTGGCGTTGTTTCCAATGCCGGAACCATTTACAGTAACTACGTCGAAACCTTTAACACGATTCAAATACGCAGTTCCACTGGCTAGCACAACTTCGTT
>JBOFQC010000985.1:0-2010 GCA_051660725.1 Thermoguttaceae bacterium | reverse complement strand
GTTTCCCATGCTATGTCACCAGTGGCACCACGAAACGCAATAAGCTTGGACTCGTCGGGTTTCTTGCCGTCTCCCTGGTCGTACTGCACAATCACGTTGTCTTTATATAACGTAAGTGACGCCGCGAGTCCGTAAATATTGTCCGGCACTCCTAACGTTTTGTGCCACACCAGTTTGCCGGAAAAGTCGACACCTAAAATGTCACCGGTTGGGAAAATCGCGTAAACCCGTTCGCCGTCAGCAACCGGGGTTGGTGCGGCATAACCAGTGTCTTCATTTAAGTTGACACCCATCTTGAGCGTGTCGCCGGTGCTCGGAAGTTCCGGCACTTCAAGTTCCCAGAGTAACTTTCCGTCAGTGATTGAAAAGCAGAAGATTTTCCGCTCTTTCTCGTCGGCACCAGTCAGGAAAATCTTGTCGTCCCAAACAATTGGCGAGCTACGACCGGGAAGCGAAAGTGGACTTTTCCACAAAATTCCTTCTCCGGTTGTTGCGTCCCATTTAGTCGGAATGTTTTTACATGTTGTGACGCCACTTCCGTCATGTCCCCTGAATGCCGCCCACTGTTTCTCGAATTTTTCCTGGTAGTTTGCCAATGCTTCTAAATTATTGCCGCTATTAACATTGTTTGCATTGTTCGCATCTCCTTTAACAGTTTCGTCGGAAGGTGATGCACCGGAACCACTTGAGTTGCTTTGAGTTACACCGTTTCCAGCAAGCAGCGGACTTCCAGAGGTCGACGAAATTCCGTTTTGCGAGTCGGTGTTGCCAGAACCGGGGTGGGACGAATCAGGATTTTCTGACGCCTGAGCAACAAGGAATTTTTCGAGACTGCTCGGCTGGGAAAATGAAATACCAATTGAAATCCCGGCGCAAACGGCACCAATAAACATAACGGAAGCCAGTCCGTATTGCATGAAAGCGGCAGTGTCTTTTTGCTGCGTGGCTTTAGATTTTTCTTGCGGCACCGGCAGTTTACGGTTAAGTACAGCAGCAATTCGTGCTGAAAAAACCAGAGCCAAAGCGGCAAACAACAAAAACGGCGCGCCGGTTCTGGCAATTTCTTTGCGTCTGAAATATTCTACACGAAGCTGCTGATCCAGTTCACGAATTTGTTCTCTAATCTCGTCATTTTGCGTATTGGCGGCAAGTAATTCGCGTAATTTAATCAGTTCAGGATTATCTGACGGTAAATTCAAAAACGGGTAAGGGGACACTTCTCTTGCGGTGATAGTTGAAGCAGTACCCGCGTCCAGATTTGGACGTTGTCCGCTTGATTCGGCTTCAGCGGCTGTTTCCTCGGCATTTGCGTCGGTTCCGGTTCCTTTGTTTGTGCCAGATTCTGCGTTTGGGGGTTCAGCTGCGTTTTTAGATTTTTCTGCTTCGGTTTTGGCCGCAACTTCGCTTTCGATTCGCTTTTGCATAGCGATCATGTTATCGATTCTTTCCTGCGAATACGGAGCAAAATAATTACTCAGCAAAAAATATGTAAACAGCACGCAAACCGTTGCGGACGTAACCGCACACGCATAAGCGAGGTAAAAAAGAAATCGAACGCCGCTTATTCCAGTTGTATTTAATACCGTTTGTTGCACTTGAAAAACGTGGTTAAATGGTTGTTTTTTTCAATATTATTTGATTTGTCCGGCACTCCAGCAAGATTAAATTTATCAGGTTGAAACGCTGATCTAGTATCAGCGGCAAACAAAAATGACAAATTTACATTTGACTGTGTGTTACTTGTGATTATCCAGAAATGTGTCGAAAGGTCAACATACCGTGTTTGTTCCGGATTTATTGTCCCGCATAAAACCGCCTTTCATGAATTTCTAAATTTTTAATGAGTGCTCACTTTAATAAACGCTTTACATTTGGTAAAATCGTTGTAGTTTTAGTCTCTGCTATTACGATTACAAGCATTTTAACGATTTTTCCAGATATAAACAATATAAACGAGTATAACAGTCATGAAAATCAGTTGCGAACGAGACAAATTTAATCAAGCGTTTC
>JBOFQC010000984.1:0-2275 GCA_051660725.1 Thermoguttaceae bacterium | reverse complement strand
ACCGATTTTTCCAAACCGTCAGCTGTTTCCACCTTCAAGGAAGTACTCGAAGTAATATTTGGAGGAACATCCGACAATTGTTTGCCTTCAGAAGACATATCCGGTTTGGCGACATCTTCTGAACTGCCCTGAAAAAGTTTTTTCGTTGATTGGCAGGTTTTATCAATTAGCGCGCAACCTGAAATCAATTGCGTACAAATTATTATGAACGCAATATTGAAAATCAAAATTCGAGTTGTAGGAAATACACGCTTTTTCATTGTAGTCCCGACAAAGGTTTGCCAAAAAAGTTTTTCGAGCCGTTTATACAGATAAGGTGTTTTGCTGAACAAGGCGAAAACACCCTCCCTGCGTCAAATTATGACCGGCAGAAAAGAAAAAGCGTCAAGAATGTCGAAAATTTTATTGAAAACCAACATTTCACCACACGAAAATAACGGTTATACCGTTAAACGGTATTTTATACGCTTCGCTGAAAGTGTCCCCCTCTGTTTTGGTCGGCTCGGCTTCCCAAAATTTTGTGTATTAGAATGCAAAAAATTTCACAAATTCCAATATTCAGAAAGGTAAGTTTTATCCCGTTATACAGTATAAAAATGTTTTCACTCACCCTTTGCCTGCCAAGCGGCTTCTCAAGGTAGCGTTTCGTCTGCTAAGATAAGCGGAAAGAGTCGCATCCAACGGGGCACTTGTGCGGAAAAGTGAATAGTCGGCATGTGCAAGTGAACAACCGCGTCTTATTTCGTCGAGGTATTCGTTTACCGCTTCCAGATAACTTTTCCGCAGCATTCGCGGGTCGCAACGGATCACTGTCGGAAGTTCGAGTCCTTCAAAACGAGTAGGGCCACCAAGCGTGAAGTCGAGTTCCTCGTCATCCATGACGTGCAAAATCAATATGTCATGGTTGCGACTACGTAGAAAATTGAGTCCTTGAAACAAACCGTCACGTTGCACCAACAGGTCGGAAATAATCACGATCAAACCGTGCGGCGGAACAGATTCGGCGGCTTTACGTAATGATTCCTTGAGGTTCGGTTGCACATTTTTATACTGTTTCAGCAGTTCGTCGAACGGCAACTCGGCATTATTTTTTTCCTGAATCCGACGAGCCGGGTCGTGCTGCTGCATAGTCGCCACAATTGCTGCCAAATGCGACTGCTTCATTCTTGCGGGCAAAATCGAATCGGTCTCTTTTTCAAACGTGATGCAACCAACCGCATCCTGCTGCCGAATCGCAAGGTACGCCAAAGATGCGGCAATTGTACAAGCGTAATCGTATTTCGAGAAAGACTTACTGCCGTAAAGCATACTCTGCGAAACGTCGAGCAAAATGGTACACCGCAGATTCGTGTCGACTTCGTACTGTTTAACGTAAAGTCGGTCCTGCCGTGCCCAGACTTTCCAGTCTACGTTTCGCGGGTCGTCCCCCTGAACATACTGCCGGTGCTGCCGAAACTCAACTGAATTGCCGAAGTGCCGACTTTTGTGCATACCGCTCAAAAAACCTTCAACAACATGCCTTGCGCGCAAATCGAGCTTGGAGATACGCCGTAACGTTTCCGGATGAAAGTAATTCGAATTTGTATGTTGATCCGTGACAGTTGACATAAATATATTGTAGCAAGCAAGGAACGAGAATACAAGGTGATATCTCGTTGTCGATTAGACGAGGATCCTTCTTTCCGCTTTCTTATGCGGGTTGATTACCTACGTTAATTTGGTAAAATAATCCAAACAATCTTTGTAAACTGCACAAATTTTGCACATTGTTAAGAAGTAAAAAATATAAGTCGCCAACTGGATGAAATCATTATTGCCGTATTTACTAAACATTGCCTACGTTTTCGTTTTGGTCGTTTTTTCTCCGATCATTCTTTACCGTGCGCTAGTTTACGGGAAATACCGGCAAGGGTTTCGTGCTAAATTTCGCGGCCTTGTCCCGGAACTTCCGGCTCTTTCTTCGCCGAAAAAACGGGTTTGGTTTCATGCCGTAAGTGTTGGCGAAGTCAACGTTTTGCGTCCGTTATTAAAACTGATTCGTGAGCAGAAGCCGGACTGGGAATGCGTAATCTCGGCCACTTCAATGACCGGAATGCAGCTTGCCGAGAAACTATTCGGAGCAGAACATCTGGTTTTTTATTGTCCGCTTGATTTTTCCTGGGCCGTGAACACAGCGATTAGGCGGATAAAGCCGGATATGCTCGTTTTCGTTGAGCAGGAGATTTGGCCGAACCTTTACATTGCGGCAAAGAAAAACGCAGTAAATTTGGCAATT
>JBOFQC010000983.1:0-5749 GCA_051660725.1 Thermoguttaceae bacterium | reverse complement strand
TTGATTTTGCTGATTCCAAAGACGCTTCCATTAATTGAATGTCTTCGGCTCTTGCTCCGGTTTTCATTGCAGAATAACGAGCTTTAAGCGCTTCCAACTTAGCCTGAGTGGTTTCAACATCGTTTATGAAATCACGTTTGTCAATCTGCATTAAAACATCGCCGGTTTTAACAATATCACCGGGCTTTACCCGAATCTCATGCAGTGGGCCGCCAACACGGAATGAAAGTTTCGCCGTTTGAAAAGCATGTACGACTCCCGGAAACGTAGTCGAACTGTCAACTGCCGCTGAATGAACTTTATCAACGGTGACAACTTTCACGTCTTTATCAAAGCTCGGAGTAGTTGCTCCATTTTTTCCGTTGGGCGAACCATTTTTTGCCGCAAACAAGCTAGAATAAGATACTAATATCAATCCAACCACAAGTAGAAAACCTGCGATTCCAAGAATTATTACAGTCCGTTTATCTTTTAGTTGAATCGGATATTTGTTGAAATTCATTTTAATCCTGTTTTTTTTCTTTTTGCTTTTCTTTTTCTTCGTTTATCTTGCTTAGAAAACCGTTCAATTTATCGTAATATTCAGGCGGCGGAAAATCGTTGTGCCCACCCTTCTCGACGATGAAAAACTCTTTATTTTTACTGGCAGAAGCGTCGTAAAGCTGTTTTCCCTGTTCAAACGGAATCAAATTATCCGCCGATCCGTGCGACATGAAAGTCGGTCCGTCATATTTTGTGATTTTATCAACCGAGCGAAGCTGTTCACTTAACAACACTTTCGCGGGGACTCCCGGCAGCATCTTTTTTGCCATGTCAGGGAGCGACGTGAAAGTACTTTCCGTAATCAGGGCTTTCGCCCCGTCTTTTGCTGCCAGATCAACAGCAACGGCTCCGCCGAGAGAACGTCCGAATTGGATAATGTCTTTTTCGTCAATATTCTCTTTCTCGGCCAACCATTTTCTTGCCGCCCTTGCGTCTTCCAGAATCCCTTTTGAAGAGGGCGAACCTTCACTTTTACCGTATCCTTGATAATCGTAAATCAAAACCGAAACACTCAGTTTGTCGCGTAATAAAGCACCAACCGAGGCCCAATCAGCGACGTTTCCTCCGTTTCCGTGCGAATACAGAACCACACCTTTTGCGTTTTCACACGGAAAGTATACGCCATACAATTTAATCTTTTTTTTCTTATTGCCGGTTTCAAACACGGCTTCTTCGCAATTGGCAAATTTACCAACGGGACTCCAGTTCGCAACAAGCTTGGTCGGATGAAAAATTATCTGCTTAGCAAGAAAATCAGCAGAACAACCTACACTGACTAGTAATCCAAAGAAGAAAAATAATATTAGAAAAATCCTTTTTTTACGCCATTTTGTATCTTTTTTCACGGCTGCCTCGCAAAAGCACTGGTTTCGATTCATGCAAAAGAACATATTTGCAATGTTAACGAAAACATTAACAAAATGCAATAATCAAAGCAACCACAAAAAGGACAAATACAAAACGCCGAGCAAAAACCCGGCGAATGCAAATTTATGTAGCCAAATGTCGTCACTGCCAATCAGAAATGGCAGGCAGTCGACCTTTTTTGTGAATTGGATCAGTCGGCCCTGTACGGAAGAAGGCCCATGAATCTCGCTCTTTTAATCGCAGAAGCGACAGCGTGCTGACTTACGGCACTACATCCGCTTTTACGACGGCTGAGAATTTTTCCTTGACGGCTGATCAATTTGCGGAGTAATTCGACGTCTTTGTAGTCGACGAACATCGGTCTTGGCCTCTGACCGTCAACGACTAGCGGATCACGTTTTTTTCCGCGTACTTTCTGCTTGGTTTTCTTTTTCTGATTCAGCTTGCTGTTTCTTTTTTGTCCTGCTCTCGGCATGGTAAGCTATTTCTTTCTTTTAAATTACAAAATAGTTTTCCTTTGCGTACAATATGCAAAGGGCCAAATATAATAATAGTTTCATATTTTACACTGCGGCAAAATTAATACAAGAGGTACTGATTATCAGCAAAATTTGCGTCAGAGCGAGTTCAAAAGTTTAACGGTTTAGTTCCCAAAGCCCCAGATGAACAGCAGCTGGACGAGGATCAAATAGGCATTTTCACCCCGTTCCGCAACAATTGCGTTAACGACACCGCAACGTTTGTCAGCACTGTCCACTTTTTTACCCACAAAGAATGAATTTCATCGCGTCCGTTTTTTCACCTTTTGGTTGCTCGGTTCCATTTTCGGCGCATTCTCGAAAAAAGAGTCTGTTTTGCTCCAACGCTTGCGGCTGGTTTTCTTCGACTTTTCCCAAGTAGCCTTTTTCGTAGGCTTGAATCGCGGATTCGTCTTTGAACACAAATCAGATTCGATTTCTTTGGTTTTCAAACAGACTTGTCATCAGTGCAGTTTTTATCAAGCCAATGCTGAATCGTGCTGAGAAGACGTTCAGGATTTATCGGTTTACTACAATACGCATCCATTCCGGCAACCAGGCAGCGTTCCTCGTCGCCTTTTGCAGCATTCGCTGTCAACGCAATGATTGGCACCCGCCGGTATTTGTTCGTGGCTTGAAAGTAAATCTCCTCGTCATATCGAATCAGCCGAGTCGCTTCGTAGCCGTCCATTTCAGGCATTTGGCAATCCATCAAGATAAGGTGGTAATCTTTTTTCTTTACTTCCTGATACGCCTGCTTACCATTAACCGCGATATCACAGTCCGCGCCGGCACTTGCTAATATCTCCCGTATGACGATTTGGTTTATTTTATTATCCTCAGCTACAAGAATTCGAGGTTGCTCTCCGCCGACATCTCTTATCATCGGTAAAATTTTATTCGCTTCATCCGGGTTAGTCTTCTTCTCCTGGTTTATTGCCACCTCATGTATACCAGACGGACTTCCAGTCGACAACTGAAACTCCATGTTTCGTCCGGTCCGACCTGTCAAAGCCTCAATAATGGCGTCAAACAGCGACGAGCAGCTAAATGGTTTATGAAGAAATCGTAGCTGAGCTTGTGATTCGTCGCAAAAGTCGGGTATACTTTCCGCCAACGGAATGAAAAGAATAATTGGTATCTCGCAATTACTTTCGGCACAAATGTCTTTTAATATGTCGGCACCATTTCCGTCGTCGAGATTGTTGTCCAAAATAACGAGGTGATACGGCTTCTTATTTTTCGCAGCTTTCCGAATAGCTTTTTTGGCGTCATTTCCCGACGAAAGAACTTCCGTATTCATGCCCCATGTTGCCAACTGTTCCAGTGCTGTTTGTTGTACAATTGAACTCTGCGAAACGAAAAGTATTCTTCGATCCGAAAACATTCGTTCATTAAATCCGGCCCGGTTCGATCTCTGATAATCATCTTCTGCCGGGTCTTTTTCCAGCGGAAGCGTAAACCAAAAGTTTGAACCTTTTTTAAACTCACTGTCAACGCCGACTTGTCCTCCCATCAACATAATCAATTGGCGTGTAATCGCAAGACCGAGTCCGGTACCACCAAACCGCCTTTTCGCAGACGAATCGAGCTGCGAAAACATCATGAAAAGTCGGTCAATATCCTCTTCCGGAATACCAATGCCAGTATCTTTCACAGAGAATAAAATGACATGACGCCCTTGGTCGTCCTCGTTCAGAAGCTCCAGTTTAATCTGGATGCCACCACTGTCAGTAAACTTGATAGCGTTTCCAACCAAGTTGAGCAGAACCTGACGCAACCGTTCGCCGTCACCACGAACATAAGTCGGAATACCCTCACGGTACAACGGACATAAATCCAGGTTTTTGCCCGCTGCTCTTGCCGCCAAAATACCAAACACGGATTCAACCGTTTCCGGCAAATTAAACGATTCGACGTTTATCTCCAGCTTGCCGGCCTCGATTTTCGAGAAATCAAGAATATCGTTTATCAAGTAAAGAAGCGTTTTTCCAGACGATTTGACCAATTGCGCATATTCATATTGTTTGGCGTCAAGTTTCGTGTTAAGCAGCAAATCAGACAAGCCAATGACACCATTAAGTGGCGTCCGGATTTCGTGACTCATCGTCGCCAGAAAAGTGCTTTTCGCCTTGTTCGCGGTTTCTGCAATTTCAATTGCCTGCTGCATTTCAGCGGTTCGCTGTTCGACGAGCATCTCAAGATTTTCGCGGTGCAGTTCCAGTTGAGCTTCCTGCTCTTTCTGGGCTGTGACATCACGAACAATGCAAAGAACCCGTTCTATTTCGTCAGTCACTCCGTCTATAATTGGGTAAGCATACGATTCCATCCAGATTTCACGATTGTTAGGAGCAACCGTCCCTTGGAAAAGAGCGCGAGACGATTTTCCTGTTGCAAAAACCTTTACAACCGGACAATGATCGCAAATTTCTTCGCTGCCCACACTGACGTAACATTTTGCTTTTGCGGACAGCGCACATCTCGGGTACATCGTCTCCATTGCGATGTTGTAACGAAGAATTCGCATCTTCCGATCAACAATGAAAACCATGTCCTGAATGCTCGCAAATAAGTCGCGTAACAAAGCGTCGTTTTGGCGAATGGTTTCCAATTGTAATTCCTGATTCGTGATATCATGGAAACTCAAAACACGAACATTTTCCTGGCTTTTGGTTCGGACGACTTGTATTTTCCAGGAGCAGATTCTTCCGTCAATGAATTTCAGAATACCACGAGTCAGTTTTTTCGTTTCCATAAATCCGGCAAGGGCATGTTCGAATTCATCACGGTTACAAAACATGGGAAGAATTTCATTAAGCTGTTCATCTGAATTATGGCCGACCAACTCCGTCTTCTTTTTATTAAAAAGGAGCAAGAACTGCTCATTAACATGCGTAATCGTGGAATCGTCAGCTATTGTAATGATCCCTTCCGAAGTGGCGTTTAAAACCGTGTTAAGAAGTTTTTCCCTTTCGAGAAGTTTGGTGTCACGTTCCTGAACGAGTTTCTGCTGGGTGACATAACAGTGGTCGGCATTGCTGAGCCCATTGTAAATTGCCGTTGCCATTTGCCGACATGAAATATAACCGCAGCCGCCGCAATTGAAATCGTGTTCGCCTTTTTTTCGGCAAAGCTGGTTTTCGAATATTGACAACAATTCTTTCTCGGACGGTTGCTTAATGTTAATATTGTCGGACATGTCCTCGTACTTGCGCACGTAAAGATCAGGCTGCCAATATTTCGACAAAGACTCGGCAAGCGTTTCTTTTTTGCCGTGAAATTGTTTAAGTTCCCGACTTCTTTCTTCGACGTACCATTCGAGTTCGTCCTGCGGTTGGTCGTAACGTATCGTACCCGGGCCGCCGTTACACCCCAAGTCGCAACTCAAGCAATCCACGAGCATGGGATGCCTGCCGGACTCCAACATTGTAGGTAATTTGCTTAGGTACTCAAAAACGCGGTGAATCCCTTCAATTGTTCTAGTTTGCTCTTCAATACCGGGGATTTCTCTCGTAGCGGTCCGTAACAAGCCGCCGGGGGTAGGAAATAAAATGGCACGTTCTGGTGTCGGCCCCTCGTAATGGCGATCAGCGAAAGAATCAAGGTCGATTTTTTGTGCGTCAATGTGATCTTTTAACGACGCGAAAGTGACATTGTAAGTACACGATCCGAAACCGGATTCGTTAAATTCACGGCGTTTGGCAATACAGGGTGATAAAGCGACGATGTGGGCGTCTTTGTACTGCGGATAGAAATTACGAATCATCCGAATCGTATGTACCATTGGACTGTCCGTCGGCACAAGATACTGCAAAAGCTCC
>JBOFQC010000982.1:0-4440 GCA_051660725.1 Thermoguttaceae bacterium | reverse complement strand
GCCTGTTTTCGAAAGCTGTCCAGCAATAAGCTGCCGGTCAATTGCGTAAGTCAACGCACGCCTGAATGTTCGACTCGCAGGAAGCGGCTTGTTCAGATTTGGCACCAAAAAACTAATTGTCGGATATTCCTGCTTGTGTACACGAAACCGTTGTTGCAGATCGGGTTCGGAATCAATCTCCCAGGAAGCGACACGGTCAAGCCGGGAAATTTCACCATTTGCTAGCATTTGCAGGCCGTCTTTTGTACCCGGAACAGCTATTTCGTGTGTTCTTTGTTTAGTAGTCCGACGAACAGGAATTTTTACTTGCAGTAAACTTTCTGGCAGTACTGGATTATGCCGTAACCGAATTACGATTTCGTTCGGGGACACTAACTCAACGGCGTCAAGAACGTCTTTATTTTCGTTGTAACGTAAAATGGCTTCGACAATTGTTTTGGCCGTGACTTCTGGCGTTTCATTCAACTTCATGCGAATAAGTTTTCCCTCGTTTTCAACCGTGTGTGATCCAAACGTGAATTTGTATTTATTCCCTTCGGTGTCAAATCCACTCGGTTCAAAAAGTAACTTTTCGTTTTCTCTTGTTTTGTGAAGCAGGCCCGTAAAGTTTGCGTCCGTGACACCAATAAAAGTGCGAGACGCCGCTTTGTCCAGTCTTTCTTTTTGCTCTTTTGCTTGTGGCAAGTCGGGGTAAAGGTTTACCGCCTCGTCATATTTCTTCCAGGCGGTGTCAATATTGTCGTACACGCTGTTCTCAGTGCCGATTTTTTTTCCCGTGTTGGAATTTTCAGCGTTATCAACATTTCGTACTTCTTCGGCTTGGTTCGTGTTTCCGTTTACTGTTTCGTTGTCAACGAAATTATCTGCTGAATTGAGAGCGGAAGCCGATTCGGACAGAAGTTTTTTAGCCCTTGAAATATACAAATCACGCCAACGTAATGCTGCCGGATGATCCGGGAATTTGCTTTCAAGATTTTTAATGGCGTCACGTGCTTTTTTGTACTCGTTTTTTTGCGTCAGCTCTTGCAGCAAGGCGCCGTAAACTTTTCCGAACTGTTCGGAAATTCCGGGGTAATCTTTTTGTTCCGCGTACAATGTATCAAGCCGTGTTGCGGCAGTCACAGCGTCACGACATTTCAAATAAAAAACCGATTCGCCAAAAAGAAACTGCTTGAAAAATTCATCCGTCCCCTTTGGCGGGTCTCCTTCATTGAAAAGAAAACGAAAATATCCGTAAATCGACTCCAACTGGTCCCGAAGCTTGGTTACGTTGTCGGATTTTTCTACACTATCAGTCGGATTTGCGTCACTTACGCCCGGAAAATCGGCGACTTGCTGCATAAGTTTAACCTGTTTTTCCCGCAGTTCACGGAACACTATTTCCTTAAAAGGCTCGATTTTTTCAATTGCACTCCAATTCACAGCGTATTCTTCAGCTGGAAGTTCAAGAAACCGCACGACAAGCTCGCCGCTCCTGGGCAATGACAGAACCGAGTTTCCACTTGGAATCGCAATTGGGTAAACCTCAAATGTTCCGCCCCCTTCCGGCAAAATCAACGTGATGCGATCAAAGGGAGTCTTTTCGTACAAAGGAACAGCATCAGCGGTATTGGTTGCGGCGGCAATGGAAACTGCATCTACGTCAAAAAGAAAGATGAACGCTCCGATCAGAAATACAATTCCCAGCAACCCACGCATAAAATCAAAACCGAAATGACCGCATTTAGATAGAAAAAAGCGATGTTTATTCCCACAAGCCTCGCAGAATCGTCCTTTGATCGGGTTCTTGTCGCAATTACATATTCGCCGACCAACAGTGCCGCAACGACACCGATTCCGTAATAAAACACCTTTCCGAAAGCAGGATACACTTGCGGTAAAGCAAGCAAAAACAGAACCGTCACAAAATGGCAGCCTGCCGAGATAAAAAGCGATTTTTCAACGCCGAATCTGGCCGGAATGCTTTTCAAACCGCTGTTCCGATCAAAATCGTGATCCTGAGTTGCGTAAATTATATCGAATCCAGTCACCCAAAACAACACGGCAAGACCGAGAAATATCGGGGCAAAAGAAAATTGCGGTAAAACAGCAACCCACGCCGCAATTGGCGCGAGCATCAAAGCGGTGCCGAGCCAAAAATGCGAAGCAATTGTGAACCGCTTGGCAAAGCTGTACATGAGCAGAAAAACCAGTACCGGCACGGCAAACAATAACGGAACCGGGTTTTGAGGCAAAAATAAAAGCGTCGAAGCGACAAAACCGAGCGAACAGAAACCGGTGAAAAAAAGCACAGCCTTACTGGAAAGCTGACCACTTGGCAAGTGCCGATTCATTGTACGTGGATTTAAAGCGTCAAACTTTTGGTCTGCCCAGCGGTTAAACGACATTGCGGCACTACGAGCGAAAACCATGCATAGCAAAATGCCGAGCCAAATTTTAACCAAAGAGCCGGACAATGCTTCCGTTTCCATGACGTGTAAAGCCATTACACCGCCAAGCAATGCAAACGGAAGTGCGAAAAGTGTGTGGGAAAATCTAATAAGTTCCAGAAATTTACGAACCATGGATATTTGGAGACATAATGGGACCTTGTCGTCGTGGCATAAATTGGTCGGCTCACTTATCACGTATACCCGCCAACTGACGTTGGCGGCTCGCAGGTGTCAAAAGTCTAAAGTCTAATTTCCACTAAATACTGTCATCAAGTTTTTGCGCGGGGCTGGAGCCGGTAATTGCTCTGCCGGAATTGGAAATATGTGGGTTTTGCGGACGGGGTCGAATCTCCGGTTCTGGTGCTTTGGGTTGCGAAGATGTTCCCTTATCAAGTCTGGCCGTGATGTCGGAAGGTTGGCGACGTGGAATTTGCGGAACTCGCTGCGTTTGCGTTCCCACTTGATTCGTATGCGAAGAACTGCCGTGTACGCCGCCGGAATAACCAGATAATCCAGCCGGCCCCGACATAATCGCAGCTGCCGTTGGCATTGTAACGTCATTTCCGAAATAAACCCGTTTGGCTTCTTCGTTTGTCAGAACTTCAGCCGGAGTGCCGTGACAAAGTACGCGACCAGATTCGATTACGTAACTTCTGTGCGTAATTTGTAATGTTTCCCGAACCGAGTGGTCGGTTATCAGAATTGAAATTCCTTCTTCCGACAACTGCCGAACGATTTCCTGTATGCTGTGAACCGTTACAGGATCAATGTTCGCAAAAGGTTCGTCAAGCAAAATAATTTTCGGGTCCGAAACAAGAGCACGAGCAATTTCCAAGCGTCTCCGTTCACCGCCGGACAAACCGCCGCTTTGTCCGCCGCTGCCGGCAAGATTTTTGCGCAAGTGCGTCAACTTGAACTTTTCAAGCAGTTCGTCGCACTTCGCATGACGGGTTCTTGAGTCGATTCCGAGCATTTCCATTACTCCGAGCAGATTATCCTGCACTGTGAGAGCGGAAAAAACACTTTTATCTTGCGGCAAATAGCCCATTCCGCCTTCTCTTGCTCGTCGGTACATCGGCCAGGAAGTAACATCTTTACCGTTAAGAAAGACAACACCGCCGTTTGCTTCGATCATTCCGCAAGTCATACGGAAACTGGTGGTTTTGCCAGCCCCGTTTGGACCAAGCAGCCCGACGATTTCACCTCGGTTTACGTGAAAGCTGACTCCATCAACGACACGTCGCGGACCGTATACTTTTACCAAACCTTCCACTTTCAGTATAAGTGGGTGATTATACGACTCAGAGAATACGTCCGAAACGGAACCTGGAAAATTGTAGTTTTGCGTCATTTTGCGATCTCGTCTACACAATCACAAGGAAATTACTTACTAATAATATTTGCTCAATCAGATATTACGACTTTTCCGTAAATGCGTCAAGCCGGAAAAGTGATACTTCAGACGTTAGACGCAGTGGTTTTTTCGGTTAAAACAGCATTGGTTGAGTGATCATTGTTTTTCTGCTTTTTTATTAGTTGCGGCGCAGAAATAGGCAAAATAAAACAGATTCGCGTTGAATAATGGATTGATTATCAATGCTTAATTCAAAATTCTACTATCATACAGTGTTTCCAACTTTTTGTGGTTTGCCCGAAAACCACAACGTCTAATGTCTAAAAAAAAAGCAGTGTCTGGTAAACCAGACACTGCCTGAATACGAACTCTCCATCCCTGAAGTCGTTCTTTTTCGATTGAAAGTAATTTTAAGTTACAAGTCCAAGAACTTGCAGATTAAAATTAGACGAGTTCTTTTCTTGAACCGATGAGCGTCCTGAGCCTTTCGGCGAGCAGAGACGAATCGAACGGTTTTTTGAACGTTTCATTGATCGTCGAGCGATCAAAGCTCATGGTGCTACCGTCATCCGGCAACAGCGCGATGAGAATTACGTCCGAGAACTCACCGTTTCTCCTCAGATTTTGGCAAATCTGTAGAGATTCCATTTTTCC